>NZ_DBMDHH010000031.1:0-3633 GCF_057433415.1 Anaerotruncus sp.
GGACCCGGCGCCGCCGGTCCCGCGTCCGCGGGCGGGGCCTCCCCGCCGCGCGCCGCGCAGCCGGCCAGCGCCAGCAGCAGCGCGAGCAGGCCGGCCAGAACCCTTGCGCGCGTCATACGCCCAGCACCGCCAGCACGCCGTCCCCGATCGCGTTCGCGGTCTGGTAGATGCCGTTGCGGCTGGTCATGCTGTCATACTCCGTGGGATTGGTGACAAAGCCCATCTCCACAAGCACCGACGGCGCGAAGGCGTTGAGGGTCACGCGGTAGTTGGACTGCTTCGCGCCCCGGTTGGTGCGCCCGGTATAGCCCGCCACGTTCGCCGAGAGGGTCGAGGCGAGGCTCTTGGAGATCGGCTCGAAGTAGTAGACCTCGGTTCCACCGATCGTGTTCATATCCTTGGTGTAGGCGAGGCTGTTGCAGTGAAGGGAGATGAAGAGGTCGGCGCGGTTGTCGAGCGTGATCTGCATCCGCTTGTTCATGTCCACGTCGTCGTCCCCCGTGCGGCAGAGCACGACCTTCGCGCCGAGAGACTCCAGCCGCTTTTGCACCGCGACCGCCGATGCGAGGGTGATGTCCTTCTCCATCGCGCCGCCCGTGCCGGGGATGCCGATCGCGCCGGGATCGGCGCCGCCGTGGCCCGCGTCCACCGCGATCGTCACGCCGGAGAGCGGCTGGCTGCCGCCCGAGACCCGGGGCGCGTATTTCGCGTAGAGGATGACGTCGCCGTCGTCGTAGCTGATGTCGTAGCCCCACAGCCGCCGGGACCCCGACCGCAGGAACTGCATGACCGTGTCGCCGTCCTCCTCCGTCACGTCGACCGCGTCGAACAGGTCGCTGTCCTGCGCCATGCCGTCCTCATAGTCCGCGATGCCGGTCGTGTTGAAGAGCTTCACATAGAGCTTTTCCCCGTCCATATAGGCCCGGAACATCGTGTTCGCGGTGCCGTGGAAGGTGTAGTATTCGCCGCTTCCCGCCTGCTCGAAGGAGACGCCGGACACCCTGTTGCGGATGTTCACCTGCTCCTCCAACGGCTGCACCGACTCCTTGGGGATCCAGCCGCCCGTCGACAGGTGGTACATGTTCCCCACCTCGGTCACATAGTCGACCGCGCCCCCCTTGGCCGTCTCGATGAAGGCGCTCGCCGCCGCGTCCTTGTAGACGCTTGCCGCCACGTTCTTCACCTCGACGTACAGGCGGCTGCCGCTGCCGGTCAGGTAGACGCTGCCCGCCGATTTGACCGAGCTGGTCTTGCCCTTGTAGGTCATCGTGTAGGTGACGGGGCCGAGGTTGCGGGTGCCGTCCACCTCGCCCGCCGTCGTCTTGGCGGAGAAGGTCGCGGGCACGCCCGCCACGGCGGTCGCCGCCGCCTGCTTGAGCGCCACCTGCCGCCCGCCGACCGTCGCGGTCACCTGCGCGCCCGACGGCGCGGTGCACTGCAGGCTGATCGTCTCGCCCGAGTAGGTCGCGCAGTCAAAGGAGGGCGCCGCGCCGCGGATGTTGGTGATCGTAACGGGGGTGTCCGCCCCGCGCGTGATGTTGATCTCCTCCGAACGGCCGCCGTTGCGGAAGACGAAGGTGTTGACCCCCTTCTGGAGCGCCACGAGCACGCCGAAGCTGCCGCGCGCCCCCCGGCCCGAAACCGCCTCGCCGTTCATCGTCAGCTTCTCGTCGGGGTCGGAGCCGCCCGTGATGAAGTAAGCGGCCGCCGAGGTGGAGACGTCCTTCTCCGGGCGGGTCAGGGTCAGCCGGGCGGGCACCTTGAGATTCACATGGCTGGTGATCGCGTCGAAGTCGTTGTAGCCGTCCGCCGCGAGGGATGGCGCCGCCACCCCCGCGCAGAGCGCCGCCGCCAGCACCGTGGAAATAAGTTTTCTGCACATTCCGTCTATTTTCACCTGTTTACCCCCTGTTACGCAATATTTCTTATACAGTGGGGATTCGGCCGCGTTTTCCTGCGGCCAATTCCTGTCAAATCAAAACAAAAAGCGCCCGGCGATATGCCGGACGCTATCATTTCCTCATCTCTCGGTCATACCGCTGGATTTGGCACCTTGCAATGCAGGTTGCCGGGCTTCACAGGGCCAGTCCCTCCGCCGCTCTTTATAAGGTAAAGCTATTCAGTTGTCTTTGTTATTCTACAGGATGCGCCAGAAAATGTCAAGCATTACACGGGCTGTTCGGAATGCTCATGCTTCACCAGCCGCGCGATCGGCTTGTAGACGAAATAGGTGACGATCCCATTGACCCCCGCCTTGAGCAGGTTGAAGGGGATGATGACCGGCAGCAGCATCGGGATGACCGCCTCGATCGGGGTCCCCATGAAGATCGGCGTAAAGATGAGGTTGCAGAACACCATCACCACGGTCATCGCCGCGACGCCCGCCCCCAGCGCGACCACCGCGCCAACGCGGTTATGGCGGAGGCGGTAGAGATTGCCCGCGAGCAGCGCGAACGCGCCCGTCGCCAGAAAATGCATCACGATGCCGATGATGCCGCTGCCCGCGCTGACCGTCGTGCCCTGGATGACCGACACGACGAGCGTGAGCCCGAGCCCCGCCACCGGCCCGTAGAGGAAGGTACAGATAAAGATTGGGATGTCGGCAGGGTCGTACTCGAGGAAGGGCGCGGGCGGAAACGGAATGCGGATGAGCGCGACCAGCACGATCGATACGGCGGCCAGCATGGCGATGGTGGTGAGCTTGCGGGTGGTCTGGGATGCTTTCATGTGTCATACCTCCAAAAATGTTTGGAGCCTGCCGGGGAACTGAAAACGCCCTTGAACCAAGGTTCAAGGGCGCGGGCATATCGGCGGAAAATCCGCGAATATACGCCGTTTCTTTCATCCGGACTATACCGTTGGTATGGGAATCGCACCCATTCGGCCGACTTGCGTCGGTTCGCGGACTGTACCGCCAGTGGGGACTTTCACCCCGCCCTGAAACAGACTTTGTGGTTTTATTATAGCGCATGTGACCGTTTTGTCAAGGGGGTTGCCGTGGGCCTTTCGTTTGCCGCTCGGAGATCGGCGGAGTTTGTTGGCACCCGCCGACGGCAGGCTTGGATTTGCCGCTCATGAAGCGGCGGAGCTTGCCGGGTCCCGCCCCGGCGGGCGGCCCCATTTCTTGTACGGACAAGAAATAGGGGAAAGAAGCCGCAAGGGGAGAACCCCTTGACCCCAGCGCCGCCTCCGGTTGGCCTGTGGCCAAAGTCGGCGGCGCCCTGCCACGGATCAATGGGCGGGTGTTCAGCATCCCGCCAGCCGCCGCACCGCGGGCGCAATGCCTCTGCCGGTGAGTCTCCGGAACCGTACCGGGAGTTCCCATAGGGGAGACGCGGCCGCTTTTATTTCGCTCGCATGTCCCACGGGAAGGCGGAAAACTGCGCGGCGAAGCCGCGCACGCGCGCAGAGCGCGCGAACGCCCGGAACGGGCGTTGTTTTCCGCCGTGGGTTTGGCGAGCCATGCGGCTTCGGTTGTTGGGAGCGCCCGCAACCTGAATTGAGCCTTCAGCTGGTGTACCCGTGGGGAGTGACGGTAGTCCGCGGGTTATGGCAAGGTACTCCCGGAGATTCCGCTTAGAGTTCCGGCCCGCAGGGCCGGGTCCGCGCAGCGGACTCAAGCCGGGGTCGCGG
>NZ_DBMDHH010000031.1:3643-34715 GCF_057433415.1 Anaerotruncus sp.
ACAGCCCGGGCAGGCCGCCCAAGGCGGAGGGTTCTTAGGCGGACTTTTGGTTCCTTTTCGTCCGTCCGAAAAGGAACCCGTGCCGCGCGGCGGAACGCGCTCGTATTTCTTGCCGCTTGGAAAGCGGCAATTCCCGCGATAGCCCCGCCGGGCGCAGCGAGGTAAACTCAAGAGGATTCCGCCGGGCGGCCGTCGGCGGGACACGCCTCCGGCACTAGGCCTGCGGGCCGTCGCAGCGCGGCAACCTCCGCCGCTCACGGGCGGCAAATGCCGCCTTTATTTTTTGCAGAGCTCAACCGCGATCCGCGAGGCCAGCCGCGCGTTGTTATACACAAGCTCGATGTTGGCTTCGAGGCTCTTGCCGGCGGTGATCTGCTGGATCCGGTCGAGCAGGAAGGGAGTCAGCTCCTTGCCCTTGACGCCCTTCTGCGCGGCCTCGGCGCAGGCGTCCTCGATGGTGCGGGAGATGTAGTCGTGGTCCATGGCGTACTGCTCGGGGATGGGGTTGGTGACCAGCATGCCGCCGCGGAGTCCCAGGTCCTCCTTGGCAGAAAACGCCGCCGCAATCTCCTCGGGGGTATCCATGCGGTAATCGACCTTGAAACCGCTCTTGCGCGTATAGAAGGCGGGAAGCTCCTCCGTCTGGTAGCCCAGCACGGTGACGCCCTTCGTCTCCAGGTATTCGAGCGTGAGCCCGAGGTCAAGGATCGACTTGGCGCCGGCGCAGACCACCATGACGGGGGTTTCGGCCAGCTCCTCCAGGTCGGCGGAGATGTCCATCGTCGTCTCGGCGCCGCGGTGCACGCCGCCCACGCCGCCAGTGGCGAAGACCTGGACCCCGGCCAGCGCGGAGAGGATCATCGTGGCGGCCACCGTGGTGGCGCCGTCCTCGCCGCGGGCGCAGAGCACCGGCAGATCGCGGCGGCTGGCCTTGATGACGCCGAGCCCCTTCTTGCCCAGATGAGTGATCTCCTCCTCCGAGATGCCCACCTTCAGCTTGCCGCCGATGACGGCCACCGTCGCGGGTTCGGCGCCGCAGCTCCGGACGACCTCCTCCACCTTGAGGGCGGTTTCGACGTTGCGCGGATAGGGCATGCCGTGAGAGATGATGGTGGATTCCAGCGTGACCACCGGACGGTTGTTGTCGAGGGCCTCCCGGATACGGGGGGAAACTTCGAGGTATTTTTCAAGACGGTTCATGATACGGACACTCCTTCTCGTCAATTTGATTTATTCATCGGGGGTCGGTGTGGGCGCCCCCGTGATTGCCAGGATGGATTCCGCGCTGATGCGCGGACTGATCGTCTCGGCGCTTTCGATGCAGATGTCGGCCGCGGCCAGCCCGGCCTTGGCGCAGTCCCGCAGCGAAAAGCCCTGCCGCCAGCCCCAGGCGAGCGCTGCCATGAAGCTGTCGCCGGCGCCGGTGCTGTTGACCATGTGGGAGGGATAGGCGGGCAGGTGGAACTGCTCGTGGCGGTCGGCGCAGAAAACGCCCTTGGAGCCGAGGGAGAGGAACACCTGCTCGACCCCCATGTCCAGAAAGCGGCGGGCGGCGCGGCGGAGCGAATCCTCGTCGCGGATCTCGATACCGGTCAAAAGCTGCGCCTCAAGGAGGTTGGGCTTGATCGTGTGGATCTTGTAGAAGAGCCCGGCCAGCTTTTTCGCCTTGACGGTGGAGACGGTGTCGGCGAAGAGCGGGCAACGGCAGTTTTCCGCCAGGAACCGCAGGCTCTCCTCCGGCAGATTGGTGTCCATGATGCACAGGCTCGCGCGGTTGATCAGGTCCATCTTGCTCTCGAAAAAGCGCGGCGTGAGCTCCTCGTAGATGTCCATCTCGTTGATCGCGAGCTGCATCTCGCCGGTGTGGTCGGCGATGAACAGGTAGGTGGAGGTCGTCCCGCCCGGCACGGTCAGGGTGTCGTTCACATCGATCCCCAGACGGCGGCAGCCCTCTGCAAGCTGGTTGGCGTGGGGGTCGTCCCCGAAGGCCGTGATGAGCTTGACGTCCTCCCCCAGCAGCGCCAGGTTGTGGGCGATGTTGCGCGCCACGCCGCCCGGCGACAGCCGCACCTTGCCGGGGTTGGAATCCTGCGCCACGAGCGGGGCGTCCGGACGGCCGCTGATGTCCATATTGGCGCCGCCCACCACCACGATATAGGGATTTTTCTGCAGCAGGTAGCCCTTACCCTGAATGAAGCCCTTCTTCATCAGGTTGGAGATGTGCACCGCGACCGACGAACGGGCGATCCCGGCCCGCGCGGCCAGCTCCTGCTGGGAAATCAGCGGGTTATCCTCTATCCAGCGCAGAATCTGCCGCTCGCGTTCAGTGATCATGCTTCTCGCCCCTTAAACATATGTTTATTTAATTAATCTTATGCTTATATTCTAGCAGGCCAACCGCGCTTTGTCAAGACAAAAAAAGAAAAAAACGCCCCCGCTTTCGCGGGGGCGTTTTTAAACAATCGGGGGTTACCGTTCGCCCTTGCGGTAGGGCACGCCGTTGGCCTTCGGGGCCTCCGAACGGCCGACGAAGAGCACGAGCACCACCATTGTGAGCACATAGGGCAGCATGGCAAGCAGCTGGGAGGGGATGTAATCCATCCCGCCGAGCATGACCACCATCGCCTGGGCGAAGCCGAAGAGCAGGCAGGCGCGCAGCGCCCCCTGCGGGGTCCACTTGCCGAAGATCACGGCGGCCAGCGCGATGAAGCCGTGGCCGGAAATGACCGTCGGGCTGAAGTTGGAGACGACCGCCAGCGTCATGGCCGCGCCGCCGAAGCCGGCGAGAAGGCCCGAGAGGATGCAGCAGACGTAGCGGATCACGTAGATGTTGACGCCGAGCGAATCGGCCGCCGCGGGATGCTCGCCGCAGGCCAGCACCCGGAGGCCCCATTTGGTCTTGTAGAGGAAGAACCACATGGCGACGGTCAGCAGGATGGCCAGCGGCACCGTGATGTCGATGTTGATGGCGTTGATGGTCAGGTTGGAGGTGTCCATCCCGAGCAGCGACAGGATCTTCGGCAGCTTTTTGGGCACCGGCTGGGTCTGGGTCGCGCCGTCGAAGAAGAGCCGCGACAGGAAGAGCGCCAGCCCCAGGCCGATAAAGTTGATGGCGACGCCGGAGATGGTCTGGTTGCCCTGCAGGTGGATGGAAGCCACCGCATGGAGCACCGCCATGGCGGCCCCCGCCAGCCCGCCGATCAAAAATCCGAGCCACGGGCTCCCGGTGAAGTACCCCACCGCGGTGGCGACGAACGCGCCGATCGTCATCATGCCCTCGATGCCGATGTTGTCCACACCGGAACGCTGGGTGATGACCCCGCCGAGCGCCGCGAAGATGAGGGGCGCCGAATACATCAGGGTGATATTGATGGCAAGCAGGATGTTATTCAACATGTGAACCACCCCTTCTCTTGAGCCGTTCGGCGATCATCGGGTAGATGGAGACCAGCGCCACGCAGAAGACGATGGAGCCGATCATAATGTTGATGATCTCGCTCGGCGCGCCGATTTCCGACTGGATGGAGCCGCCCCCGTACTTGAGCCCGCTGAACAGCAGGCCGGAGAGCACGCAGCCGAGCGGATTGTTGTTTGCGATCAGCGAGACGGAGATGCCGTCCCAGCCGTAACCCTCGGTGACCGGCAGCACGCTGATGCGGAAGGGATTGGTGCCGAGGATCTGGATGGCGCCCGCCAGCGCCGCGATACCGCCTGAAATGAACATGGCCATGACCATGTTCTTCTTGACGCCGATGCCGGCAAATTCGGCGGCGTCCTTGTTGGCGCCGACCGCGCGCAGCTCAAAGCCCTTGGTCGTATGGTTGAGGTAGTACCAGGCGAGCAGCACGACCACAAGCGCGAGCAGAATGCCCCAGTGCAGGTCGGTGCGCAGGAAATCGCCCCAGAATGCGTTCGACTTGATGAACTCCTTGCCCGCTTCCGACTTCTTCCAGTCCCCCAGGAAAAGCAGCTTCGCGGTGTCCGCGACCTCGTAGGAGGCCTGAGAGCCGGGCTTCTTCACACCGGGCAGCGTGAGGATGAAGTTGTTGAAGTAGAGGGCGATCCAGTTGAGCATGATGGTGGAGATGACCTCATGCACGCCGAACCGGGCCTTGAGCCACCCGGCCAGCCCGCCGAACAGCCCGCCGAAGAGGAAGGCCAGCAGCAGGACCACCGCCGGATGGACGCCCATCGGCAGCAGGAAGTAGCGGCCCACCAGCGCGGCGGTCACGGTGCCGATCATGTACTGCCCCTCCGCGCCGATGTTGAAAAGCCCGCTCTTGTAGGCGAAGGAGACCGATAGACCGGTCAGGATGATCGGCACGGCGTTGATGACGATCTGGGAGACGTATTTCGGCTTCCGGAACATGCCGGCGAACATCGCGCCGTAGGCCTCCAGCGGGTTGTAGCCGGCCACCGCCAGCACCACCGCGCCGACAATGAAGCCGATCAGCACCGAAATGAGGATCCCGGTCATCGGTTTTTTGAGCAGCTTGATGAGTCGATCCCTCATGTCTGGTTCCCCCCTCCCGCCATCAGCAGGCCGATTTCCTTTTCATCGGCGCCCGCGGCGTCCATTTCGCCGACGATCCTGCCGTTATAGAGCACATTGATGCGGTCGGACAGGTCCATGACCTCGTCAAGCTCCAGGCTGATGAGCAGCACCGCTTTGCCGTGGTCCCGCTGCTCCACCAGCGACTTATGTACAAATTCAATGGCGCCCACGTCCAGTCCGCGTGTGGGCTGGACCGCGATCAGCAGGTCGGGGTCGTTGGTCACCTCGCGCGCGATGATCACCTTCTGCTGGTTGCCGCCCGACAGGGCGCGCGCCTCGGTCCGCACGCAGTCGGCGGGCCGCACGTCAAACTCCCCGATGAGCTTCTGGGCGTTCTCCTGAATCTTGGGGAAATTCAGCACGATGCCCTTGGAAAAAGGGGGTTTGCGGTAGTTTTCGATCACCATGTTCTCCGCCACCGAAAAGCTCAGCACCAGCCCGCGCTTGTGGCGGTCCTCATGGATGGTGCAGATGCCGTGGTCGAGCACGTTGCGCGTCGTCGTGTTCTGAATCTCGGCGCCGTTGATCACGATCCTGCCCCCGTCGCAGCGGGTCAGGCAGGTGATCGCCTCGACGAGCTCCTTCTGGCCGTTGCCGTCGATGCCGGCAATGCCGAGGATCTCGCCCTTGTGCACGTTCAGGGAGAGGCCGCGCAGCTTTTCGATGCCGCGGTTGTCCCTGACGGTGAGGTCCTCGATGGAAAACACCACGTCGCCGGGTGTGGCGGGCTTTTTTTCGATGTGCAGCGTGACCTCGCGCCCGACCATCTTCGTGGCCAGGTCCTCCTCGCTCTCCTCCGCGACCGACACCGTGTCCACATAGTGGCCCCGGCGGATGATGGTGCAGTAGTCGGAGGACTGCTTGATCTCGCGCAGCTTGTGGGTGATGATGATGACCGTCTTGCCGTCTCCGACCAGGCGGTGCATGATTTCGATCAGTTCCTCGATCTCCTGCGGGGTCAGAACCGCCGTGGGCTCGTCGAGGATCAGGATATCCACGCCGCGGTAGAGGGCTTTCAGGATCTCCACCCTCTGCTGCATGCCGACCGAAACGTCCTGGATCTTGGCGTCGGGGTCCACATAGAGGCCATACCGTTCGGAGAGCTCCCGGATCTGCGCCTTGACCGACTCGAGGTCCAGCACGTCGAAGCCCTTCGTGGTCTCCGCGCCGAGCATGATATTCTGTGTGACGGTGAAATTCTCCACCAGCATGAAGTGCTGGTGGACCATGCCGATGCCGTGTTTGATCGCCACGCTCGGGTTCTTGACCTCCACCGGCTCCCCGTTGAGGAGGATCTCCCCCTCGTCCGCCCGGTAGAAGCCGTACAGGATGTTCATGAGCGTGGATTTCCCCGCGCCGTTCTCACCGAGCAGCGCGTGGATCGTACCTTTTCTGACATTCAAATCCACATGATCCAACGCGCAGAAGCTGCCGAAATACTTGCAGATCTGCTTCATCTGGACCGCGTATTGGGGGGTTCCCGCTTCCATAACCTGCCTCCTCGCCAACAACAATCTGCATCAGGGTCCCGGCCGCGGCGGGCCGGGAAGCGCGTCCGCGCCCCCTGGCTAAAAAAGGGCTGCCGCAGGAAACCCGCAAGGGGTTCCATCTGCCATAACAGCCCTTTTGGGCCCGCGGGGGCAAAAGCCCCCGCGGGCAAATAACGCTCTACAGGCGAATCTTACAGGTTGGCCACGAAGGCGTCGAAGTCCTCCTGGGTGTAGGGGACAACGATCTCGCCGTCGATGATCTTCTGCTGCAGTTCGTCCACCTGGGCGAGCAGCTCGGCGGACAGGTGCTTGTCGGAGGAGGGGGCGATGCCCACGCCGCCTTCCGCCAGGCCCATGGTGACGTTGGTGCCGCCCAGCTCTTCGCCGTCCATGATGCGCCCGGTGATGTCGTAAACAGCGTTGCCGACGTTCTTCAGCGCGGAGGTGATGACGTTGTCGGGAGCCAAGAAGTTCTGGTCAAGGTCGACGCCGATGACCATCTTGTTCATCTCTTTGGCGGCCTCGATGGCGCCGCTGCCCGTCTGGCCGGCCGCGTGGAAGATCACGTCGGCGCCGTCGGTGTACATCTTCTGCGCCATGGCCTTGCCCTTGGCGGTGTCGCTGAAGCTCTCGGCCAGCGCGAAGTCATACTGGATCTCCTTGCCGAGCTCCTTGGCGCCGTAGCGCACGCCGGCCTCATAGCCGTATTTGAAGCGGTCCATGACGGGGCTCTCCATGCCGAGCAGGAAGCCGACATGGTTCGTCTCGGTCTTGTGGGCGGCGATGTAGCCGACCAGGAAGGAGGACTGCTCCGCCTGGAACTGCACGCCGATGGCGTTCGGGTACTGGCCGTCCTCAAAGACGTCGTCGACGAGCGCGTAGCGCTGGTCGGGGTTGCTCTCGGCGGCCGCGGCCAGCGCGTCCTTCATCAGGAAGCCGATGCCCCAGACGATGTCCGGCGCGTCGTCGGTGACCTTGGCCAGGTTGGGCGCGTAGTCGGCGTCCTTCTTGGACTCGAGGAAGCTGACCTTGACGCCCTTGTCGCTCTCGAGGCGCTGCATGCCCTCCCAGGCGGACTGGTTGAAGGACTGGTCGTTGATTCCGCCGACGTCGGTGACGAGCGCGGCGGAAAATGCTCCGTCGGTCGGAGCGGCGTCGTCCGCGGGCTCCTCAGCGGGCTCGGCGGAGGGGGCCGTCTCGGCGGGCGCCGTGGAGGACGGGGTCTCGGGGGTGCCGCCGCACGCGGCGAGCATGCCGGCGACGAGAACCATAGCCAGAATCGTACTCAGTAATTTCGTCTTTTTCATAATTTTCTCCTTTATTGCATTTTGAATGAATCTGCCGGCGGAAACCGGCAGGATCAAACCGTTATCAAAGCAGGTCCTCGGGACCGAAGGATTCGGGCAGCAGCTGCTCCAGCGTATACTCCCGGATATCCGCTTCCTTTTCGCTCACGGCCACATAGACCTTCATGCCCGGCACGGCGAATTCCCGCAGGAACTGGCGGCAGATGCCGCAGGGGAAGGCGTAGCCCCGCTCCTCCGGCTTCGCGTCGCGGTGCCAGCCGACGACCGCGATCTCCGCGAAACGCTTCTCCCCCTCGAAGACCGCCCGCAGGGCGGCGTTGCGCTCGGCGCAGATGCCCGCGCCGTAGGAGGCGTTTTCCACATTGCAGCCCTGGTAGACCTTGCCGCCCGAAGTGAGCAGCGCCGCGCCGACGCGGAAATTCGAATAGGGGGAATAACTGCTCTCCCGCGCTTCGATCGCCAGGCGCACCAATTCTTTCTTATCCATTTCAGCAGCGTCCTTTCCCGCATGGGAGGCGGCTTTCCGCCTCCGCTCCGCTTACAAAAAATCCGGCTTTTCCGCTCGCCGCGCCTACGCGCCGAAGATGGAAAACACCGGTTCCAAGTGGGCAGTTTGTCCCACCGATTACGGTTTCAGTATAACACAGCCGCTCGAAATGTAAAGGCTATCTTTCTAAATTTTTCAGAAATTGCAGATATTGGCTTTCTTTTTTGGCACAGGCTACAAAACTTCTGCTTAGGACAAATTACACTTTTTCAATCCGGAACTTTCCATTCCGCTTGGGCAAAACGTACAGTCATACCGCTTGTTCGCTGTGCATGCCTACAAAGAATCCAAAAAGGGACTCGTGTCCTTTTTTTCCGTTTTCAGCGTTGCTATAATAAACATGGAGGAACGAAAAGCACAAAACGCGGCCTCCCCGGCCCGAATGGCCGCGCGTTGAGAGGAGCGGAAAACGGATGCAGTTTGCCGACTGGCTACAATCAGAACCCATGCCGCTGGCGGCCCGTCTGCGCAAGCTCTTCGCGGGCTTTCCGTCCGACGCCCCCGTGCTGACGGCCGAGGCCCGCGCGGGCGAGCACATCATCCGCCAGGACGAACCCCTGCGGCTCCGTCTGCGTGCTGCTCGAGGGGCGCGTCACCGTCTCGGGCATCCAGCCCGGCTACGCCACCTACACCTTCTCCGATTTCGACGCGATCGAGTTTTTCGGGGAATACGAGGCGCTCTCCGGCGCCGACCGCTTTTTTGCGCAGGTGCAGGCGAAGACCCGCTGCCGCCTGCTGCGGCTGCCCGCCTCCAGCTATATGCAGTGGATTCTGTCGGACAGCGGCATCATGCTCTCCCGGGTGCGGGCGGTCATGCAGAGCCTGCTGCTTCAGGCGGACCGGGAGCGCAGCTTCCTCTTCCTGGACAGCGAAAGCCGGCTGCTGCAGTTTTTGACCGGCTTTTGCACGCGAAATCCCGCGGAGGACGGGGAGCCGGTCGTCGTGGAGATGACCCGTTCCGCCATCTGTGAGGAAACCGGCTTCTGCGTGCGCACCATCAACCGCAGCATCCGCCGCCTCGAGCAGGACGGATTCCTGACCGTGCGGCGCGGCAAGATCACCGTCTCGCCGCAGCAGGAGCAGCGGATGCGCAGGGAGCTGGCCCTGCGGATCGGGCGATAATGCTGTAACAAAACAATTCACATATCGACAGTGGATGAATGGAGGATTTGATTATGGTTGATCTGGAAAATATCCGCAAAATTGTAACATCCCGCGAACTCACCCATGAGCAGAAGCTCATGCAGCTTGCGAAGGCGGCGGAAAACTCGCTGGACGTGCTGAATATCCCGCCGCGCACCAGGCATTTCTTCGAGACGGGCGCCATCAACGACCTCTTTGAGGGCGGCGCGCCCTACCGTCCGCGCTACATCCTGCCCGACTATGAAAAATTCGTCAAAAACGGCAGCGCGTTTTTGCGCGTGGACCCGCCCAAGGACCTCGACGAGCTGCTCAACGCCCTGATGATCCTCTACCGCCACGTGCCGTCGATCACCAACTTCCCGGTCTATCTGGGCAGCCTCGACACGCTCATCGACCCCTTCCTCGACGGGCTCTCCGACGAGGATATCTGCAAGAAGCTGCGCCTCTTCCTCAACTACCTTGACCGCACCATCACCGACTCCTTCTGCCACGCCAACCTCGGCCCCAGGGACACGAGGGCCGGACGGCTGATCCTCAAGGTGGAGAAGGAGCTCGCCAACACGGTGCCGAACATGACCATCAAATACGATCCGGCCGTCACGCCCGACGACTTCATGGAGGAGGCCATTGAGTGCTCGCTCGCCTGCTCCAACCCGGCCATCTGCAACGACGTGGCCAACCGCGCCCCCTTCGACCGTTACGGCGTGGCCAGCTGCTACAACATCCTGCCGATCTGCGGCGGGGCCTACACCCTCACCCGCGTCACCCTGACCGAGCTGGTCAAGGAGGCGGTGAACGAGGAGCAGTTTATCGGGGAGCTTCTGCCCGAATGCCTTGGCCTCATCGCCGATTACATGAACGAGCGCATCCGCTTCATCGTCGAGCAGTCCGGCTTCTTTGAGTCCAACTTCCTCGTGAAGGAGGGCCTGCTTTCCCCCGACCGCTTCCTGCCTATGTTCGGCGTGACCGGTCTGGCCGAGTGCGTCAACGCGCTGATGGCCGACCAGGGGAAGGTCTACGGCCGCGATCCCGAGGCGGATGATCTCGGGCAGCGGATCATGGACGCCATCGCGCGCATCGTCCCCACCTTCACGGCGGCCTACTCCCCCATCTCCGGCAACAAATTCATGCTGCACGCGCAGGTGGGTCTCGATTCCGACCTCGGCATCACGTCGGGCGTGCGCATCCCCGTGGGCGGCGAGCCGGATTCCTTCTCCGACCATCTGCGCCACTGCGCCCGCTTCCACAAGTACTTCCCCACCGGCGTGGGCGACATCTTCCCTATCGCCTCCAACGTGACCCAGAACCCGGCCGCGCTGCTCGACGTGGTCAAGGGCGCCTTCCAGACCGGCGTGCAGTACATGAGCTTCTATTCGGCCGACACCGACCTCGTGCGCATCACCGGCTACCTGGTCAAGCGCAGCGAGATGGAGAAATACCGCAACCACCAGGTCGTCCTCAAGAACACGACCCAGCTGGGCGCGCCCAACTACGACGTGAACCGGCTGGCGGAACGCAAGGTGCGGATGGCATGAAAAACGCCGCTCCGGTCAACCGAATCATCCCCTTCAGCACGGTGGACGGCCCGGGCAGCCGGACCTCCATCTTCGTGCAGGGCTGCAACATCGCCTGCGCCTACTGCCACAATCCCGAGACGCAGCGGATGTGCGTCCACTGCGGCGACTGCGTGCCGGGCTGCCCGGCGGGCGCCCTCTCGATGGTCGACGGGCGTGTCGTCTGGGACGAGGCGCTCTGCGCCTGGTGCGACAGCTGCATCCGCACCTGCTCCCACCACGCCTCCCCGCGCGTCCTCTGGATGACGCCGGAGGACGCGATGGAGCGTGTTTCCCGAAACATCCCCTTCATCCGGGGCATCACCGTCTCGGGCGGGGAATGCTCCCTCTACCCCGGCTTTTTGACCGGGCTCTTCACCCTTGCGAAGGAGCGGGGGCTCACCTGCCTCATGGACAGCAACGGCACGGCGGACCTCGCGCGGCACCCCGCGCTCATGGAGGTCTGCGACGGCGTCATGCTGGACGTGAAAAGCTGGGACCCCGCCGTCCACCGGGCGCTTACCGGCGCGGACAACGCCGCCGTCAAAAAGAACCTCGCCTTCCTCTCCGAGACAGGCAAGCTGGAAGAACTGCGCCTCGTGGTCGTCGACGGCCTTGTGGACGCAGAGGCGGTCATCGCGGGCGCCGCGGAGACGCTCGGGCCGCGTGCCGCCGAAACCCGTCTCAAGCTCATCACCTTCCGCCCCCAGGGGGTGCGCGGGCGGCTGGAAAACCACCCCTCCCCCAGCCGGGAGACGATCGAGCGGCTGGGCGAACTTGCCCGCGGGGCCGGCTTCCGGGAGATCCGGCTCATCTGAATCAGATCAAAGAGGCCCCGCGCCTGCGTTCTGCAGGCGCGGGGCCTTTTCCCTTTCACGCCAAAGGACAAAAAGCGGCCGCCCGGACGGGCGGCCGCTTCTTTATGGGATCTTATTCGTTGATCTTGATGACAACGCCCGAACCAACGGTACGGCCGCCCTCACGAATCGCGAAGCGGAGGCCTTCCTCGATCGCGATCTCGGTGATCAGCTCAACGTCCATCTCGACGTTGTCGCCAGGCATGCACATCTCGATGCCCTCAGGCAGGGAGACGACGCCGGTCACGTCGGTGGTACGGAAATAGAACTGCGGACGATAGTTGTTGAAGAACGGGGTGTGACGGCCGCCCTCTTCCTTTTTCAGGATGTAGACCTGGCCGCGGAACTTGGTGTACGGATGGATCGAGCCGGGTTTGCAGAGAACCTGGCCGCGCTCGATCTCGGTGCGCTGAATGCCGCGGAGCAGGGCGCCGATGTTGTCGCCGGCCTCGGCGTAGTCGAGGATCTTGCGGAACATCTCGATGCCGGTAACGACGGTCTTCTTCTTCTCGTCGGAAAGACCGACGATCTCGACCTCGTCGCCAGTCTTCAGCTGGCCACGCTCGACACGGCCGGTGGCGACGGTGCCGCGGCCGGTGATGGTGAAGACGTCCTCAACGGGCATCAGGAACGGCAGGTCGGCCTTGCGCTCCGGAGTCGGGATATACTCGTCGACAGCGTCCATGAGCTCGAGGATGCTGGCATACTCGGGCGCGCTCGGGTCGGTGCTGGTGCACTCGAGGGCCTGCAGCGCGGAGCCCTTGATGATGGGGATGTCGTCGCCGGGGAAGTCGTAGCTGGAGAGCAGCTCACGGATTTCCATCTCGACGAGCTCGAGCAGCTCGGGATCGTCGACCTGGTCGACCTTGTTCATATAGACGACAATGTAGGGAACGCCGACCTGACGGGCAAGCAGGATGTGCTCACGGGTCTGGGGCATCGGACCGTCGGCGGAGGAGACGACGAGGATCGCGCCGTCCATCTGCGCGGCGCCGGTGATCATGTTCTTGACGTAGTCGGCATGTCCCGGGCAGTCGACATGCGCGTAGTGGCGCTTGTCGGTCTCGTACTCAACGTGCGCGGTGTTGATGGTGATGCCGCGCTCCCTCTCTTCAGGGGCCTTATCGATCATGTCATACGCTTCGAACTGGGCCTGGCCCTTCATCGCGAGAACCTTGGTGATCGCCGCGGTCAGCGTGGTCTTGCCGTGGTCGACGTGTCCGATCGTACCAATGTTGACATGGGGCTTGTTTCTTTCAAAATGTGCCTTTGCCATCGAAAATTTCCTCCCTTATGATCAAGAATTTTATTCACGGGGATATTCCTGTGCCGGCGCTGGTAGTCCGCCGGGCCTGATGCTTGTATTCTACCAATTCGCAGGGGAAAAAGCAAGTCTTATTCGGCTTTTTTGCCCCTGGAGGACATAATTCCTTCCGCGATCGACTTCGGAACCTCGATGTAGTGGCTGGGCTCCATGACATAGTTGCCGCGGCCCTGCGTCTTGGAACGCAGGTCGTTGGAGTAGCCGGACATCTCGGAGAGCGGGACGAACGCCCGGATCTCCTGCGCGCCGAAGACGGCGTCCATGCCCTGGATCTGTCCGCGGCGGCTGTTCAGGTCGCCGATGACGTCGCCCATGTAGTCCTCCGGCGTGGTGACGGAGACCTTCATGATCGGTTCGAGCAGGACCGGGTCGGCCTTCTGCATGGCCATCTTGAACGCCATCGAAGCGGCGATCTTAAACGCCATTTCGGAGGAGTCGACCTCGTGGTAGGAGCCGTCGTACAGCGTGACCTTCACGTCGACGACCGGATAGCCGGCGAGCACGCCCGCCTGCATCGCGCCCTGAATACCCTGGTCGATCGGACCGATGTATTCCTTCGGGATGGCGCCGCCCACGATCGCGTTGACGAACTCGTAGCCCTTGCCGCTCTCGTTGGGTTCGATGCGGATCTTGACGTGTCCGTACTGGCCCTTACCGCCCGACTGGCGCGCATATTTGTGGTCGACGTCGGCCATCTTGCGGATGGTCTCCTTGTAGGCGACCTGCGGCTTGCCGACGTTCGCCTCGACCTTGAATTCCCTCAGCAGGCGGTCGACGATGATCTCCAGATGGAGCTCGCCCATGCCCGCGATGATCGTCTGGCCGGTCTCCTGATCGGTGTAGGTGCGGAAGGTGGGGTCCTCCTCGGCCAATTTGCCCAGGCCGATCGCCATCTTCTCCTGGCCGGCCTTGGTCTTCGGCTCGATCGCCAGGTTGATGACCGGCTCGGGGAACTCCATCGACTCGAGGATGATCGGATGCTTGGGATCGCAGAGCGTGTCGCCCGTGGTGGTGTTCTTGAGCCCGACCGCCGCGGCGATGTCGCCGCAGTAGCAAACCTCAAGGTCCTTCCGGTGGTTGGCGTGCATCTGCAGGATGCGCCCGATGCGCTCGGTGGCGTCCTTGTTCGGGTTGTAGACGCCCGAGCCGGCCGCCAGCGTGCCGGAATAGACGCGGAAGAAGCAGAGCTTGCCGACATAGGGGTCGGTCGCGATCTTAAAAGCGAGCGCGGAGAACGGCTCGTTGTCGCTGACCTTGCGCTCCTCCTCCTGGTCGGTCTCCGGGTTGGTGCCCTTCACGTTCTCGATGTCGGTCGGAGCCGGCATGTAGTCGACGATCGCGTCGAGCAGCTTCTGGACGCCCTTGTTCTTATAGGAGGTGCCGCAGCAGACGGGGACCATCGTGTTGGCGATGGTGGACTTGCGGATCACCGCCTTGATCTCGTCGGTGGTGATCTCCTCGCCCGCGAGGTACTTCTCCATGAACGCCTCGTCGCACTCGGAGAGGTGCTCGAGCAGCTCCTCGCGGTACTGCTCCGCCTTCTCGCGCATGTCCTCGGGGATCTCCTCGACACGCATGTCCTTTCCGAGGTCGTCGTAATAGACGTCGGCCCTCATCTCGACAAGGTCGATGATGCCCTTGAACCAGGTCTCCGCGCCGATCGGGAGCTGGATCGGGACGGCGTTGCATTTGAGGCGCTGGCGCATCATGTCGATGACGCGGTAGAAATCCGCGCCCATGATGTCCATCTTATTGACATATCCCATGCGCGGGACATGGTATTTGTTCGCCTGGCGCCACACCGTCTCCGACTGCGGCTCGACGCCGCCCTTGGCGCAGAATACGGTCACCGAGCCGTCGAGCACTTTCAGCGAGCGCTCGACCTCGACGGTGAAGTCCACGTGTCCGGGGGTGTCGATGATGTTGATGCGGTGGTCCTTCCAATAACAGGTGGTCGCGGCGGAGGTGATCGTGATGCCACGCTCCTGCTCCTGCGCCATCCAGTCCATTGTCGCCGTGCCCTCGTGGGTCTCACCGATCTTGTGGTTGATGCCTGTGTAGTACAGGATACGCTCGGTGGTCGTCGTCTTGCCGGCGTCAATGTGGGCCATTATGCCAATGTTGCGGGTTAATTCCAGAGATACGTCTCTAGGCATAGTGTCCTCCCTTAATTTGCTTTCCGACGCCGGAACAGCTGATGCTGACGCCGCCGGGGAACGAAATAAAATACTCCGCGCCGCCGCTCACGCGGCCGCGCAAAGAAAGCGGATTACCAGCGATAATGTGCGAACGCCTTGTTGGCTTCGGCCATCTTGTGGGTATCCTCGCGTTTCTTGACCGCGCCGCCCTGCTGGTTGAGAGAATCCATGATCTCGCCGGCAAGGCGCTCTCTCATGGTCTTCTCGCCGCGGTTGCGCGAATAGGTGCAGAGCCACCGCAGGCCCAGGGTCTGACGGCGCTCCGGCCGGACCTCCATAGGCACCTGGTAAGTCGCGCCGCCGACACGGCGGGCCTTGACCTCCAGCACGGGCATGATGTTTTCCATCGACTGCTCGAACGCCTCCAGCGGGTCTTTGCCGGTCTTTTCCTTGACAATGTCGAATGCACCGTATACAATCTTCTGCGCCACGCCCTTTTTGCCGTCATACATGATGTTGTTGATCAGGCGTGTCACCAGCTTGGAATTGTACAGCGGGTCAGGCAAAACGTCACGTTTTGCAATTTGACCTCTTCTTGGCACTTCGCTTCCCTCCTTCATAATTAGTATGAAATCATTGGTACTCGAAAGTGACAAAACTCCCGTTCGTGCCAATCCCGGCTGCACACATCTATATGTTAGCCTGAAACTGGCAGATTATCAGTTGTTTTATTACTTCTTGGCACCAGCCTTCGGACGCTTCGCACCGTACTTGGAACGGGCCTGCATCCTCTTCGCGACACCTTGCGCGTCGAGCGTACCACGAACGATGTGGTAACGAACGCCAGGCAGATCCCTGACACGTCCGCCACGGATCAGCACCACGCTGTGTTCCTGAAGGTTGTGGCCGATACCCGGAATGTAGGACGTAACCTCAAATCCGTTGGACAGCCTGACCCTGGCGACTTTCCGCAGCGCAGAGTTCGGTTTTTTCGGGGTCGAAGTACGGATCGCCGTGCAGACGCCGCGCTTCTGCGGAGAAGTCTGATCGATGGCGACGCGTTTCTTGGCGTTCCATCCTTTCAGCAGCGCAGGAGCCGTGGATTTCTTTGCGGTAACCTCTCTACCCTTACGAACGAGCTGGTTAAAGGTTGGCATATTGCACCTCCTTACATAATAATAGACTTTATTTCCACGGGGCGAAGCTGGCGCTCCGCCCCGGTGAAATCTGGTAAATGGGTCAATCTCACAGTTTTTAATTATAGCTCTTCCGCTCGCATCTTGTCAATACGTACGAAAGATTTTTGAAAATTTCAGAGGAACTCACAAACCCGGTCAGACGGTCTGCATGTCGTCGCTCAGAGACCCGATGAAATCGTAGTCGCTGCGGTCGACGTGTCCCTCTGCGGTGTTCATCACCTCGAGCTCGTCGTAATCGACCGTGCCCGTGCCCGCCGGCACCAGCTTGCCGATGATGACGTTCTCCTTGAGGCCCTGGAGCTTGTCGACCTTGCCCTTGATGGCCGCCTCGGTCAGCACGCGGGTCGTCTCCTGGAAGGAGGCCGCCGACATGAAGCTCTCGGTGGCGAGCGACGCCTTGGTGATGCCCAGCAGCACCGGGATGCCGGTGGCGTGGCGGCATTCGCAGCCCTCCTCCGCGCACCGCGCGTCGAGTTCCGCGTTGATGCGGGCAAGCTCGGTCTTGTCGATGTTCGAGCCGGTGATCAGCGCGGTGTCGCCGCCGTCGTCGATCTTCACCTTGCGCATCATCTGGCGGACGATGACCTCGATGTGCTTGTCGTTGATGTCGACGCCCTGCGTCCGGTAGGTGCGCTGGACCTCCTTGATCAGGTAGTCCTGCACCGCCAGGTGCCCGGAGACCGTGAGGATCTCGTTGGGCTCGACCGCGCCTTCGGTGATCTGCTCGCCCTTCACGACCCGGTCGCCCTCCGACACGCGCAGGGTGGAGCCGTAGACGATCTGCCGCTCGAACCGCTCGCCGTCGTCGGCGGTGACGACGACGAAGTCGCCGCCCTTCTGGTCCTTCTCGAACGAGACGACGCCGTCGAGGTGGGAGATGACCGCGCTGTTCTTCGGCTTGCGGGCCTCGAACAGCTCCTCGACGCGCGGAAGGCCCTGGGTGATGTCCGCCGCCGACGCGATGCCGCCCGTGTGGAAGGTACGCATCGTCAGCTGGGTGCCCGGCTCGCCGATCGACTGCGCCGCGATAATGCCGACCGCCTCGCCCACGCCGACCGGCTGGCCGTTCGCGAGGTTGGCGCCGTAGCATTTGGCGCAGACGCCGATCTTCGCCTCGCAGTTGAGGGGGGTGCGGATCTTCACCTCGGTGAAGCCCGCGTCGCGGATGCGCCGGGCGTCCGCCTCGGTCATCATGCGGTCGCGGGTGACGAGCACCTCGCCCGTCCTGGGATCGACGAGGTCGTCGGCCACGTAGCGGCCGATCAGGCGCTCGCACATATCCTCGATGACGCGGCCGCTGTCGACGATGTCGCAGACGACGATGCCCTCGTGGGTGCCGCAGTCGTGCTCGCGGATGATGACGTCCTGCGAGACGTCGACGAGGCGGCGGGTCAGGTAGCCCGAGTCCGCGGTGCGCAGCGCCGTGTCGGCCAGGCCCTTGCGGGCGCCTCGGGAGGAGTTGAAGTATTCCAGGATGTTCAGGCCCTCGCGGTAGTTCGCCTTGATCGGGATTTCGATCGCGCGCCCGGAGGTGTTGGCGATCAGGCCGCGCATACCGGCGAGCTGGCGGATCTGGTCCATCGAGCCGCGGGCGCCCGAGTCCGCCATCATGAAGATGGGGTTGCGCTCGTCGAAGGTCTTCTGGAGCGCGTCCTTGACCTTCGCGGAGCACTCGTTCCACGTCGAGACGACCCGCTCGTAACGCACGTCGTCCGAAATGAAGCCGCGGTCGTACTGGCGCTTGATCGCGTCGACCTTCTTATCCGCCTCGGCGATGTACTGCGCCTTCTCGGGCGGGATGACCGCGTCGGAGACCGAAACGGTGATCGCGCCCTTGGTGGAGTACTTGAAGCCCTGCGCCTTGATGCGGTCGAGCATCTCGGAGGTCTTGGCGGTGCCGTAGGTGTGGATGCAGCGGTCGATGATCTTCCCGAGCTCCTTCTTGCGGACGAGGAAGCCGATCTCGAGGTCGAAGACGTGGTCCGGATCGGTGCGGTCGACGTAGCCGAGGTCCTGCGGGATGGGGTCGTTGAAGATGATGCGGCCGACCGTCGTGTCGACGATGTGGGAGATGCGCTCGTCGCCCACCTGCTTGGTGATGCGCACCCTGATCGGCGCGTGCAGGCCGACGACGCCCGCCTGGTAGGCCATGGTGGCCTCGTTGAAGTCGCGGAAGACCTTGCCCGCGCCCGGCTCGTCGTCGCGCACCATCGTCAGGTAGTAGGAGCCGAGCACCATGTCCTGGGTCGGGACGGTGACGGGCTTGCCGTCGGAGGGCTTGAGGAGGTTGTTGGCGGCGAGCATGAGGAAGCGAGCCTCCGCCTGCGCCTCCGCCGAAAGCGGGACGTGCACGGCCATCTGGTCGCCGTCGAAGTCGGCGTTGTAGGCGGTGCAGACGAGCGGGTGGAGCTTGAGCGCGCGGCCCTCGACGAGGACCGGCTCGAACGCCTGGATGCCCAGGCGGTGGAGGGTCGGGGCGCGGTTGAGGAGCACGGGGTGGTCCTTGATGACCACCTCCAGCGCGTCCCACACGTCCTTGACGGTGGCGCGCTCGACCATCTTGCGGGCGTTTTTGATGTTGGTGGCGACCTTGAGGTCGACCAGCCGCTTCATGACGAAGGGCTTGAAGAGCTCGAGCGCCATCTCCTTGGGCAGGCCGCACTGGTACATCCGCAGCTCCGGCCCGACGACGATGACCGAACGGCCCGAATAGTCGACGCGCTT
Source organism: Anaerotruncus sp. (assembly GCF_057433415.1). Taxonomy (NCBI): domain Bacteria; kingdom Bacillati; phylum Bacillota; class Clostridia; order Eubacteriales; family Oscillospiraceae; genus Anaerotruncus; species Anaerotruncus sp. Next base: position 22,481 of record NZ_DBMDHH010000031.1, read on the forward strand.
GCCGAGGAGGTTCTGGCGGAAACGGCCCTGTTTGCCCTTGAGCATGTCGGAGAGGGATTTGAGCGGGCGGTTGTTCGGCCCGGTGACGGGACGGCCGCGGCGGCCGTTGTCGATGAGCGCGTCGACCGCCTCCTGGAGCATCCGCTTCTCGTTGCGCACGATGATGTCGGGCGCGCCGAGCTCGAGCAGCTTCTTCAGGCGGTTGTTGCGGTTGATGACGCGGCGGTAGAGGTCGTTTAAGTCGCTCGTCGCGAAGCGGCCGCCGTCGAGCTGGACCATCGGGCGGATGTCGGGCGGGATCACGGGGATCACGTCGAGGATCATCCACTCGGGGCGGTTGTGGCTCTGGCGGAACGCCTCGACCACCTCGAGGCGCTTTAAGAGCTTGACGCGCTTCTGGCCGGCGGCGGTCTCGAGCTCGGTCTTGAGCTCGTCGGAGAGCTGGTCGAGGTCGATCTCGGCGAGCAGCTCCTTGATCGCCTCCGCGCCCATGCCGGCGCGGAAATCGTCCTCGTAGGCCTCCTTGAGGTCGCGGTATTCCTTCTCGGAGAGGAGCGTGTACTTCTTGAGGTTCGTGATGCCGGGGTCGATCACCACGTAGGACGCGAAGTAGAGCACCTTCTCGAGCAGGCGGGGGGACATGTTTAAGAGGAGCCCCATGCGGGAGCTGGTCCCCTTGAAATACCAGATGTGGCTGACGGGCGCGGCCAGCTCGATGTGGCCCATGCGCTCGCGGCGGACCTTGGCGCGGGTGACCTCGACGCCGCAGCGCTCGCACACCTTGCCCTTATAGCGGATGCGCTTGTAGCGCCCGCAGTAACACTCCCAGTCCTTGGTCGGTCCAAAGATCTTTTCGCAGAAAAGGCCTTCCCGTTCCGGCTTGAGGGTGCGGTAATTGATGGTTTCGGGCTTCTTGACCTCGCCCCACGACCACTCGCGGATCAGTTCGGGCGACGCCAGTCCGATTTTTATCGATTCAAAAACGTTGAATTCCAAATGCGAACCCCTCTCTTCTAATCAGTGTGGACACGCCGGTGATTCTGTTATGCGCGTCTCAGAAACTGTCGTCCTCACTCGCGATGCCGTCCAGGCCGAGCGCCTCGATCGGGTCGAAGCTCTCTTCGAGGTCCGCGTCCCCCAGGTCCACATCGAGCAGGTCGATGTCTCCCTCGGGTTCGCCCTCCGTGTCCGGATGCTCGATGTCGAAGCCGTCCTCGAATTCGGAGGCCACTTCGACGCCGTCCATCAGCGAGTCATCCACAGGGGTCAGCCCCATATTTTCGTCGTCGTCGAACGTCTGCTTGAGGTCGATCTCCTGATCGTCCTTATCCAGCACGCGCACGTCCAGGCCGAGCGACTGGAGTTCCTTGATGAGCACCTTGAACGATTCCGGGATGCCCGGCTTCGGCACGTTCTTGCCCTTGACGATCGCCTCGAAGGTCTTGACGCGGCCGACCACGTCGTCCGACTTGACCGTCAGGATCTCCTGCAGGGTGTAGGCGGCGCCGTAGGCCTCCAGCGCCCACACCTCCATCTCGCCGAAGCGCTGGCCGCCGAACTGCGCCTTGCCGCCCAGCGGCTGCTGGGTCACGAGGCTGTAGGGGCCGGTGGAGCGGGCGTGGATCTTGTCGTCGACCAGGTGATGGAGCTTGAGGTAGTACATATAGCCGACGGTGACCGGATGGTCGAACAGCTCGCCCGTGCGCCCGTCGTGCAGCCAGGTCTTGCCGTCCCGCGGCAGCCCCGCCTGCTCGAGGCAGTCGGCGATGTCGTTCTCGTTCGCGCCGTCGAAGACGGGGGTCATGACCTTCCAGCCAAGCTCGGCCGCCGCGCGCCCGAGATGGACCTCGAGCACCTGCCCGATGTTCATGCGGCTCGGGACGCCCAGGGGATTCAAGACGATGTCGAGCGGGCGGCCGTCCGGCAGGTAGGGCATATCCTCCTGCGGCAGCACCCGGGAGACGACGCCCTTGTTGCCGTGGCGTCCGGCCATCTTGTCGCCGACCGAGATCTTTCTCTTCTGGGCGATGTAGCAGCGGACCACCATGTTGACGCCCGGCGAGAGCTCGTCGCAGTTTTCGCGGGTGAAGACCTTCACGTCCACGATGATGCCGTATTCGCCGTGCGGCACGCGCAGGGAGGTGTCGCGCACCTCGCGCGCCTTCTCGCCGAAGATCGCGCGCAGCAGGCGCTCCTCCGCGTTGAGCTCGGTCTCGCCCTTGGGCGTGACCTTGCCCACGAGGATGTCGCCGGCGCGCACCTCGGCGCCCACGCGGATGATGCCGCGTTCGTCGAGCTCCTTGAGCGCGTCGTCGCCGACGTTGGGGATGTCGCGGGTGATCTCCTCGGGTCCCAGCTTGGTGTCGCGGGACTCGATCTCATATTCCTCGATGTGGATCGAGGTGTAGATATCGTCCTTGACGAGGCGCTCGTTGATGAGCACCGCGTCCTCGTAGTTGTAGCCCTCCCAGGTCATGAAGCCGACGAGCATGTTGCGCCCGAGGCTGATCTCGCCGCCCGCGGTGGACGGGCCGTCCGCGATGACCTGGCCGACCTCGATTTGCTCCCCCTTCGCGACGATGGGGCGCTGGTTGATGCATGTCCCCTGGTTGGAACGCATAAACTTAATCAGATGGTAGGGATGGCGCTCGCCGTCGCTGTCGCGGATGACGACCTCGTTGGCCGACACCGCGTCCACGACGCCCGCGTGCTTGGAGACGACCGCGACGCCCGAGTCGACGGCGGATTTGTACTCCATGCCCGTCGCCACGATGGGCGCCTCCGGCACGAGCAGAGGCACCGCCTGGCGCTGCATGTTCGCGCCCATCAGCGCGCGGTTGGCGTCGTCGTTCTCGAGGAAGGGGATCATCGCCGTCGCGACCGAGACGACCATCTTCGGCGAGACGTCCATATAGTCGACCTTCTCGCGCTCGCAGACCATGACCGCGTCGCGGTAGCGGACGCTGACCTTCTCGTTGGCGAACTTGTGGTCGTCGGTGAGCGGCTCGTTGGCCTGCGCCACGATATACATATCCTCGATGTCGGCGGTCATATACTCGACCTCGTCGAGCACCACGCCCGTCTCCTTGTCGACGCGGCGGTAGGGCGCCTCGATGAAGCCGTATTCGTTGATCTTCGCGAAGGTCGCGAGGTAAGAGATCAGTCCGATGTTCGGGCCCTCAGGGGTCTCGATCGGGCACATGCGGCCGTAGTGGCTGTAGTGCACGTCGCGGACCTCGAATCCAGCGCGGTCACGGGAGAGGCCGCCGGGTCCGAGCGCCGACAGGCGGCGCTTGTGGGTGAGCTCCGCGAGGGGGTTGGTCTGGTCCATGAACTGGGAGAGCGGCGAGGAGCCGAAGAACTCCTTGATCGAGGCTACGACCGGGCGGATGTTGATAAGCGCCTGCGGGGTCACGACGTCCATGTCCTGCGCCTGGGTCGCCATCCGCTCGCGGATGACGCGCTCCATGCGGGAAAAGCCGATGCGGAACTGGTTCTGGAGCAGCTCGCCGACCGAGCGGATGCGGCGGTTGCCGAGGTGGTCGATGTCGTCCACCGTACCGATGGCGTGGCCGAGCCCGCACAGGTAGTTGATCGAGGCGAAGATGTCGTCCTTGATGATGTGCTTGGGGATGAGCTCGTCGCGGCGGGAGGCGATCGCCTCCCGGAGGGCGTCCTCCCCCTCGCTCTGCTCGAGGATCTCGCGCAGCACGGCAAAGCGTACCTTCTCGTTGATGCCGAGAGGCGCGCAGTCGAAGGACACGAAGTCCTTGATGTCGACCATGCCGTTGGAGATGACCTTGAGCTCGCGGTCCTCGCCGAGGCTCAGGTAGACGGTGTCCGCGCCGCTGCGGCCGATCCGCTCGGCCAGCTCGCGGGAGATCACCGCGCCGGCGTCCGCGATCAGCTCGCCGGTCATCGGGTCCGCCACCGGGCGCGAGAGGGTGTTGCCCAAAATACGCGGCGGCAGGGACAGCTTTTTGTTATACTTGTAGCGGCCGACCTTGGACAGGTCGTACCGGCGGGGATCGAAGAAGAGCGCGTCGATGTGGCTCTGGGCCGAATCGACCGTCGGCGGCTCGCCGGGGCGCAGCTTGCGGTAGACCTCGAGCAGCGCCTCCTCGGTGTTGGCGGTGGGGTCCTTCTCAAGCGTCGCCATCACCCGTTCGTCGTCGCCGAAGAACTCGATGATCTGCTCGTTGGAGCCCAGGCCGAGCGCGCGGATGAAGGTGGTCACCGGCAGCTTGCGGTTTTTGTCGATGCGGACGTAGAAGACATCGTTGGAGTCGGTCTCATATTCCAGCCACGCGCCGCGGTTGGGGATGACGGTGGCGCTGTAGAGCTCTTTGCCGCTCTTGTCGTGCGCCGCGCCGTAGTAGACGCCCGGCGAACGGACCAGCTGCGAAACGATGACGCGTTCCGCGCCGTTGATGATGAAGGTGCCGCTCTCCGTCATCAGCGGGAAATCGCCCATGAAAATATCCTGCTCTTTGACCTCGCCGGTCTCCTTGTTGAGCAGGCTCGCGCGCACACGCAGGGGAGCCGCATAGGTCGCGTCGCGCTCCTTGCACTCCTCGATGGTGTACTTCGGCTTGTCGTCCAGACGATAGTCGATGAAATCGAGCACCAGGTTGTCCTGATAATCGGTAATCGGCGAGACGTCCTTGAACACCTCTTTGAGCCCCTCGTCAAGGAACCACTGGTAGGAGTTCTTCTGCACCTCGATCAGGTTCGGCATCTGCAGAACCTCGTCGATGTGCGCGAAACTCATACGAGTCGTTTTGCCCTGCGTTACTGGCTTGACATTCACCATAGGCTTTGCTCACTCCATTCTTCTGATTTACGCCCCGGAAAATTTTTTTGCGACCCGGGACGCACGATCCGCCGCGCCCGGCACCGGCGCCAGAGATATCTATCCACAATGTTGTGCAAAACAGACAGGATTTTAAAGAATCTCCCGTAAATTTTGCAGATCACTATTGCCAAATCTGTCGAAACGTGCTATAATTTTTTTAAATCTCCGCAGAAATAGCCATTTTGATACAGTATATTAGTTTACCACATCCGGTCAATCCTGTCAAGAAAAACCGTATGCTCCAATCCGACAAAAAACCGGCCCGATTGGGCCGGTTTTTTTGATGATCCGGCACCGCGGCCGGAAAAACGCTTACCCTCCCCCGTTTTATGACTGAAAACAGCCGCCCTCCGGGCGGCTGTTTTCGATTAGAGCAGGTTGTAGAGGAGCGGCACGAGCACCGGCACGAGCGCCGTGAGCACCACGCCCGAGATCACCGCGATCAGCGCCGTCTCGTCGTCGGTCGCCCGCGCGATCACCGGCAGGGTGGTGTCCATCGCGGTCGCGCCCGACGGCGCGACCGCCGCGTAGCGCCCGAAATGCCGCGCCACGAAGGGGATCATCAAAAAGGCCATCAGCTCCCGCAGGACGTTGGTCATGAACGCGACCGTCCCGAGCTGCGCGCCGCCGAGCCCCCGCAGGATGACCGCCGACACGCTGTAGAAGCCGAACCCGGAGGAGACGGCCGCGCTCTCGTTGACCGGCATGCCGAGGAAAAAGCCGAGCAGCAGCCCGCCCGCGATCGAGCCGACCGCCACCCCGAAAGGGATGACGAGGATGCGCACGTTGTATTCGCGGATCTTGCGGAAGACCGTCTTGTTGGTGCCCACCTCGATGCCGACCGAAAGGAGCAGCAGCATGAGCGCGTAGGACATGAGCCTGTCCATCACCGGGACCGCCTCGGGCGGAAAGAGGAAGTACCCGCACAGGATGCCGAGCAGAAGGCTGCCGAGCGCGAAGAGGATCATTCCGCATCCCCCTTTTTCCGCACCTGCCGCGGCAGGGTGATCCGGGAGAGTATGTAGACCAGCAGCACCGAGCCCGCGATCGTCACCGCCGCGAAAAGAAAGGCGCGCACGCCCGCCGTGCGCAGGTCGGTGAGGAAGGTGGGGCTGCCCGCCATCGACGCGCCCATTGAAAAGAGGGTGAGCGCGATGCCCGCCGTCTGAAGCCATCCGTTGAGCCGGAGCCACCTGAGCGGGAAAATCGTCACGCCGATGATAATGCCGACCGCGAAGTAGACGATCAGCGAAAAGGGACCTAAGAAGTCAAACAAACGAACCATCCTGACTGTTGGAAAATCTGCCGCTCTCCGGCGGCCGGGAGGCCGCCGCCCGCGACTGCGGACGGCGGGAACGGGGCCCGCTATTTCGCGGCGATATACGCCCGGAAGGCGCGGTAGGTCTGGTAGACGTCCTGCTTGGAGACGACCTCGAAGGGGGCGTGCATCGAGAGCACCGGCACGCCCACGTCGACCACGTCGACGTTGAGCGCCGCGATATACATCGCGACGGTGCCGCCGCCGCCCAGATCGACCTTGCCGAGCTCGCCCGTCTGCCAGACGACCTTCGCGTCGTCGAGCAGGTTGCGGATCTCGGCCATGAACTCGGCGGACGCCTGGCTCGTGCCGCTCTTGCCGCGCGCGCCGGTGTACTGGGTCACGACGACGCCCTGGTTGAGGTAGGCGCAGTTGCGCTTTTCCAGCGTGTCGCCGAAGGTCGGATCGTAGGCGGCGTTCACGTCCGCCGACAGGCAGGTGGATTTCGAGAGCACCTCGCGGCCCGAAAGCCCGTGCATCCCGGCGAGGTCCTTGATGAAGTACTTGAGGTAGTTGGAGTTGAGGCCGGTGTTGCCGTCCGAGCCGGTCTCCTCCTTGTCGGTGAAGACGGTGACGGTCGTATACGCGGGGTTTTCGGCCTCGAGCTCGGCCATCAGCGAGGTGTAGGCGCAGACGCGGTCGTCGTGGCCGTAGGAGCCGACCATCGAGCGGTCGAGCCCGACGTCGCGGGCCTTAAACTGCGGCACCGCGGTCAGTTCGGCGGAGAGGAAATCCTCCTCGACGACGCCGTACTTCTCGTTGAGCAGGCGGATGATGTTGAGCTTGACCTTCTCGCTCACCTTGTCGTCCTTGAAGGGGCGGCAGCCGACGAGCACGTTGAGCTCCTCCCCCTTGAGCCCCTCGGCGAGGGTGCGCTTCATCTGCTCCTGCGCGAGGTGGGGCAGCAGGTCGGTCACGGTGAAGACGGGGTCGTCCTCGGACTCGCCGATCGCGCAGGTGATCGTCTCGCCGTTCTTCTTGACGATGACGCCGTGCAGCGCCAGCGGGATCGCGCCCCACTGGTACTTTTTGATGCCGCCGTAGTAGTGGGTCTTGAAGAGGGCGAGCTGCGCCTCCTCATAGAGCGGGTTGGGCTTGAGGTCGAGGCGGGGGGAATCGATGTGGCTGGCCATGATGCGCACCCCGTCGGACATCGGGCGGGTGCCGATCGTCGAGAGGATGACCGCCTTGCCGCGGTTGTTGTAGTAGACCCGGTCGCCCGGCAGATAGACCTCCTTGGGGTCGAAGGGCTTGTAGCCCGCCGCCTGCGCCCTGGCCACGATGTAGGTGACCGCCTCGCGCTCGGTCTTGCAGGCGTCGAGGAACTGCTTGTAGGGCTCGCAGAACGCCTGCGCCGCCGCTTCCTCCCCGTCGGTCGCGGTCAGCCCGATGTTCCTGCGGTTGATGCAGAGCTTCTCCTGCAGCAGCTCGCCCGCGGTCCTGTTCTCTTTATCCATAGCTGTAAAACCTCCTGTAGTGTGATTTCTATTGCCGCCGCAAAAACCGGCCGCCGGGCGCGGAACGCGCGGCGGCTGTTCTTACAGATCATAGAGTCTCCGGTAGACCTCCATCGTCTTTTTCACCTTCGCCACATAGGCGCGGGTGTCGTCGAAGGGGATGTCGGTGATGTGCTCGCCGTCGGGCGCGTGGGCGGGGTCGCCCAGCCACTGCTTGGCGCTGCCCCAGCCCGCGTGGTAGGCGCAGAGGACGTTTTCCACCGTGCCGAACTCGTCGAGCAGGATGCGCAGCATCGACGTGCCGTATTCGATGTTGGTCGCCGGGTCGAAGCAGTCCTCCCCCTTCGGGGCTTCGCCGCCCCCCTTGCGCATCTGCACCCAGTCGAACGCGTCGGGCATGAGCTGCATGAGCCCCTGCGCGCCCACATTTGACCGCGCCCTCGGGTCGAAGCCGCTCTCGGTGCGCACCACCGCGTAGACGAGCGCGCGGTCAAGGTCCTTCTCCTCGCAGGCCGCGTCGATCAGCTCGGTGTATTTCATCGGGTAGGCGCCATGGTAGTAGCGGTCGAAGCCGTATTTCGCGAGACCTGCCGCCCCCCACACCGCCAGCAGGAGCAGCAGCAGTTCAAAGCCCAGTTTGACAGCGCGTCTGATGTCCGCTCCCCTCCGTTCATTCGTCCGTCCCGGTCAGCTCCTCAAAGCCGCCGTCGTCGGGGTCCTCCCCGCCGTCCGCCTCCGTCTCCGTGCCGGATCCGTCCGCGGGCACGGCCTCCGGTTCCGCGGCGCGCGCCCGGCGCCCCGCGCCGTCCGCCGCCAGCCTTTCCAGGCGGGCATAGAGCTCTGAAAAGGCGAGGCGCAGCTCGTCTTGGTCCCCGTCATTGGTCAGTATATCGTCCGCGCGCGAGGTATAGAACCCGTCGCGGTTCTGGGCGTTCACGCGGCGCTCGGCCGCCTCCTCGGTCATCGCGTCCCGCGCGATGATGCGGCGCAGGCGGACCTCCCGGTCGGCGGTCACCGCCACGATCCAGTCGCATTTTTTATCGAGCCCCGACTCGAAAAGGGTCGGCGCGTCGAGCAGCAGCATCGGCGCGCCCGACGCGCTGATCTCCTCTATTTTACGCATGATCGCCGCGATAATGTATGGATAGGTGATCTCATTGAGGCGTTTTAATTTGGCGCGGTCGGAAAAGCAGATCTCCGCCAGCTTTTCCCGGTTGAGGGTCGCGTCGGGGTGGATGACCTCGGTGGAGAACTCGAGCACGAGGTCCATCAGGCACGCCCGGCTGTGCTCCATCGTCTCCCGCGCCACCGCGTCCGCGTTGATGACCGGCACGCCGCGCCCGGCGAACATCCCGCTCAGAGTGGATTTGCCCGCGCCCGTCTGCCCCGTCAGGCCGATGATCATGGTATTCTGACTTTTCAAAACGTTTCCCGCCTTCCCTATAGTAGAACCTCGTCGAACCCGGCCGCGCGCAGCAGCCGGTTGTACACAGCCTGTCCAATTCCTTCGTCGTCAGATACCCTGGTGTATACGAGCGTCAGCCCGTCGCGGTCGACCTCCCGCAGCGCGTCGAACAGCCGGTGCGCCTGGGATGAGGGGTCGCTTTCCGCGCCGTAGGTAATACATTTTTGTGTGAAGTGTTTTTCCTCCCCCTCGAAGCAGAGGATGCCGAACGCGTGCTTCTGCGCCGCGATGAACCGTTTGAACTGCCCGAGGCTCCCGCGCACGAGCACGACCCGCGCCTTGGGGGAATAGTGCCTGTACTTCATGCCGGGCGAGGCGACCTTTCGGTCGTCGGGCAGGTGCTCGAAGACGCCCGGGTCGTATTCGATGTCCGGCAGCACCTCCCGCAGCATTTCAAGCGTCACCGCGCCGGGGCGGAGCACCCGCGGCGGGTCGGTGCACAGCGTGAGCACGGTCGATTCCACCCCCACGTCGCACTCCCCGCCGTCGACGATCGCGTCCACCCGCCCGGTCAAATCGTCGACGCAGTGCCGCGCGCAGGTGGGGCTGGGCGAGCCGGAAAGGTTCGCCGACGGCGCCGCGAGCGGGACCCCCGCGCGGCGGATAAGCTCCCGCGCGACCGGGTGGGCGGGCATGCGGACCGCCACCGTGTCGAGCCCGCCCGACGTCTCCTTCGGCACGCGGCCGGATTTCGGCAGGATGACCGTCATCGGCCCCGGCCAGAACCGCCCGGCGAGCCGTTCGAGCGCGGCGGGCAGCTCGCGAACGAGCGGCGCGACCTCCTCCAGCGAGGAGACGTGCACGATGAGCGGGTTGTCGCTCGGGCGGCCCTTGGCCGCGTAGATCGCCTTCGCGGCGGCGGGGTCGAGGGCGTTTGCCGCAAGCCCGTAGACCGTCTCGGTCGGGATGGCGACGAGCTTCCCCTGCCTCAGCAGCGCGGCCGCCTCGTCGAGCGCCGCGGAATCGCGGCTGATATCGGTGATTTTCAGAAGTTTTGTCTGCAAGGTTTCATCTCCAAAATCGGTTCATTCCTCCTGCGCGGCCTGCAGCTTCTGCGCCTGATCGTGGGTCATCAGCGCGTCGAGCAGCTCGTCGAGCGCGCCGTCGAGGATCGCGTCGAGCTTGTAGAGGGTCAGCCCGATGCGGTGGTCGGTCACCCGGCCCTGCGGATAGTTGTAGGTGCGGATGCGCTCCGAACGGTCCCCCGTGCCCACCTGCGAGCGGCGCTCGGAGGCGATCTGGTCGTTCTGCTCCCGCACCTTCTGGTCCAGCAGGCGGGAGCGCAGGACCTTGAGCGCCTTGTCCTTATTCTTATACTGGCTGCGCTCGTCCTGGCACTCGACCACCATGCCGGTGGGCAGGTGGGTCACGCGGATGGCCGAGGAGGTCTTGTTGACGTGCTGGCCGCCCGCGCCCGACGAACGGAACACGTCGATCTGCAAATCCCTGGGGTCGAGCTCGAAGTCGACCTCCTCCGCCTCGGGCAGCACCGCGACGGTCACCGTCGAGGTGTGGATGCGCCCCTGCGTCTCCGTCTCGGGCACCCGCTGCACCCGGTGGACGCCGCTTTCATATTTGAGGCGGGAGTAGGCGCCCTCGCCGCTGATCGAAAAACTGATCTCCTTAAAGCCGCCCAGCTCGGTCTCGTTGGCGCCGAGCACCTCGCACTGCCAGCCGCGCGACTCCGCGTACATCGTATACATGCGGTAGAGCACCCCCGCGAAGAGGGCCGCCTCCTCGCCGCCCGCGCCGCCGCGGATCTCCACTATGACGTTCTTGTCGTCGTTCGGGTCGCGCGGCAGCAGCAGGATTTTCAGCTCCTGCGACGCGGACTCGATCACCTCGCGGTTCTCGTCGTACTGCTCCTGCGCGAGCGCGCGCATCTCGGGGTCGAGGCCCCCCTCGTCGAGCATCTCCTTCGCCTCGTCAAAGGCCTCTTTGGCGGATTTGTATTCGCGGTATTTTTCAACGACCGGCTCCAGCCGCCGGTATTCCTTCATCAGCTCGGTATACCGCGCCGGGTCGCTCGTCACGTTCGGTTCCATCAGGCGCATCCCGAGCTCCTCGAAGCGCGCCGCCACCGTATCCAGTTTGTCAAACATGCCGTTCCCTCCTGTGTGTTTCTCTTTTCAGCGGATGGGAAAGGCAGCTACAAATGCCGGATTTTGAGTTCCTCCCGCCCGAGCTCGGTTTCGCCGCGCAAAACCTTTTTGATGTTCTTTTCCACCTTGGCGCGCGGCACCATCACCTCGCGCCCGCAGCCGACGCAGCGGATGCGGAAATCCATCCCCACACGGCCCACCGTGAAGCGGTTTTCCCCGCAGGGGTGCGGTTTTTTCATGATGAGCACATCGCCGATCTGGATATCCATTCTACCCGCCTCCCGACACGTTTCCTTGGAATACTACAATCTATTATTATACAGAAGAACTATTTCTAACGCAAGGCGCGAGTTGTGAATTTTCCTTTTTTCCGCCCACGGGCGGAGGAGTATGTCGGTGGCCGGCCGACGGCTGTTTCAGGTTTGCCGCTCAGCGAGCGGCACAGTTTGTCGGTGGTTGACCGACGGCGGCCTTAGATCAGCCGCTCATGAAGCGACAGAGTCGCCGGGTCCCGCCCCGGCAGGCGGCCCCATTTCTTGTACGGACAAGAAATGGGGGAAAGAAGCCGCAGGGGGCCAGGCCCCCTTGACCCCCACGCCGCCTCCGGTTGGCCTGCGGCCAAAGTCGGCGGCGCCCTGTCACGGATGAGCGAACGAGCCTACAGCATCCCGCCAGCCGCCGCGCCGCGGGCGCAATGCCTCTGCCGGAGAGTCTCCGGAACCGTACCGGGAGTGCGCTTGGGGGAGGCACGGCCGCTTTTGCGTGGCGCGCAGCGCCCACAGGGAGGCGGAAAACTGCGCGGCTTCGCCGCGCATGCGCGCAGGGCGCGCGAACGCCCGGAACGGGCGTTGTTTTCCGTCGCGGATCTTGGCGAGCCTTCCGGTGTGCGTTGTTGGGAGCGCCCGCAACCTGAATTGTGCCCACAGCTGGTGTACCCGTGGGGAGCGGCGGTAGTTTGCGGGTTATGGCAAGGTACTCCCGGGGGATACCGCTTAAAGTTCCGGCCCGCAGGGCCGGGTCCGCGTAGCGGACTCAAGC
>NZ_DBMDHH010000032.1:0-33569 GCF_057433415.1 Anaerotruncus sp.
CCGGCCGCCCCGGGTCGCCGCCCACCCGGACGACGCGTCCGTCTGCGTGGCGACGCTGTCGCTGCGGGTCGCGCCCGAGATCAACCAGATCGTGATCGCGGCCGACATCGTGGTTTAGAGCGGAAGGAGGACAAAATGGCATTTATCAGTTTCCCGACAAGCAAGGACATCTACATCGAGGTGGACGGCCGCCGCCTGGCCACCGCCCAGAGCTACAAGGCCAAATCCACCCGCGAGAGCCGCTATGTCGAGGCGTTCGGTTCGGCGGAGCCGGTGGGCACCGTGGGCGGGCGCATCCGCCACGTGCTCGAGCTTGTGCGGGTGGTCGTCTCCCCCGCCTCCGACGTGGACTTCTTTTCCCTCGAGGACTTCAACGTCGTCATCGTGCGGCCCGACGGCAAAATCATCTATTCCGGGTGCCAGTGGTCGGCGATCGGCGAGGACGCCCCGCTGGGCGACCTCGTCTATGAGAGCCTCACCCTCGTGGCGCGTTCGCGCATGGAGGTGCGGTCATGAGGCGCGGCGCGGCGGAGCGTTTCACCGTCCCCTTTGAGGGGCGCGGCGTCCATTTTTGCAGGCAGAACGCCGCCCAGCGCCTTTCCCACCGTCAGCGCGCCTGCGCGATGATGCCCCGGCTCGGAAAGCGGGGGCTGGGCGGCGAGGAGGCCTACGCGCTCGCCTACAACTGCGTGCTGCTCTGGCAGACGCTCGACGGGCCCGACCGGCTGCGCACCCCCGCGGGGGCGCTGCGCCGGTACACCCTCGGGCAGATCGCCGGGCTCTGCCGCCTCTACTGGGCGCAGGGGGACCTGCCCTTCGGCGGGGCGGAGGAGGACGGCTTCGACCGGGAGGAATATTCCTTCAACGAGAGCTTTTCGGAGGAGGAATTCCCATGCTGAACCTTGACGCCGAGCTGGCCGAAAACCTCAAGGTCTATTCCGACTACACGAAATCCCGCGCGGCGGTCAACTACCCCGCCAAAATGGACGTTCCCATGGTGTGGGACCGCTATCTGGACACCGCGCGGCCGGTGGGGGACGGGCTCTCCACCGGGCAGGCCGCGTACACGCCCGCCCTGCCGGACTATGAGGCCGCGGGGTTTGAGGACGCCTCCCCCGCCCCGGTGGGGTGGCGGGTCTCCGGCGAGGGGGAGGGAGGCCTGCTCGGGCAGCTCAACGACCGCCTCAAAACCCAGGCCCGGCGCTACCCGCACCCGATCACCAACGAAATGGAGGACTTCTCATGAGCAGGATGCAGTATGGGGAGTTCGTCTTCCCGCACAATCCCAGGCGGATCGAACTGAGCTATACCGGGACCCTCGCGCCGCAGGTCTTCCCCGGCTGCGGCGCGGCGGTGCAGGAGCTCGGCCCCCGCTGCCGCGTCGCAAGGTGCGAGGGGGAGGTCTTCGCCCCCACGCCCGAGGGCGCGGCGGCAAAGCTTGCGGAAATCTCCGCGGCCTGCACGGGCGGCGGGTTCGCCCTCCTCTACCTGCCCGCGGGCGGCAGCTTTGAGGCCGCCGTCTCCCGCTTCGCCTACACGGCGCAGGGGGACGGGCGGGTGCTTACCTACACGCTCGAATTCGTCGAGCGCGCCGCACAGAGAGGGGTGGGCGCATGACCGAGCTGACCGGCGAATGGTCCTGCACGGTGAAGGATTCGGCGGATAACGCCGTTTTGCTGCCCGCGCCGCTCGAATGGGAAATCGTCAAATCGCTCGACTCGCCCGCGCACTCGTTCGAGGGGATTTTCCCCTGCGTGCGCGCCTGCGGAGACCTGCGCTCCGTCGAGGTGAAAATCGGCGGGCGGACGCTCTTTTCCGGCAGGCCCGACGAGGCGGCGGTCACCGAGGACGCGGACGGGCGGCGGCTCAAGCTGATCGCACGCAGCATCGGCGCGGTGCTGCTCGACAACGAGGCCCTGCCGCAGACCTATACCACCGGGCTTTCCCTCACCGAGCTCTTCGACGAGCACATCCGGCCCTACGGCTTCTCCACACTGATCACCGACTTCGACGTCTTCTTCAACCAGTACCAGATTTTGAAGGGGACGAGCGAATGGGAGGCGCTTTCCAACTTCTTTCGCAACGGGAGCCAGGGGATCGCCCGCATCGACGACGCGGGACGGGTCGTCTGCAAGATGAATCCCGGCGAGGGAAGCTTCCATCGGATCTCCAACCGGGTCGCGGGGGCCCAGCGGTACACATGCCTCAAGATCACCGACAACCGCTACTCCCCCATCACCCGGTTCGTCATCCGCGACGACGACGGCGCGTACAGCTACGCCTACAACAACCCCGAGGCCTCCGCGCTCGGGCTCGTGCGCAAGCGGTACCTCATTCCGTCGGTCGAGTACACGCTGACCCCCACCGGCGGCCAGATCGACGCGATGCTGCGCATCCGCCGTTCAATGCTCGGCAAGCGGGTGGTCACCGTCACCTGCCCCGGACTGCTCGATATCTCGGTCTGCGACACCGCGTCCGTGTCGGGCGGATATGAGACCTTTGAGGGGCTGCTGGTGCACCAGGTGCGGCACCGGCTCGCTTCCTCCGGCGCGTCGACCGAGCTCACGCTCGTCGACCGCGGCTACCTGTAGGAAAAGGAGGGCGTATAATGGACGCTTTGCTCATTGACGGCGGGCACCTCTGCGATTCTCTCGGAAGCCCCGTCATGGTCGGCGGCGAACGGGAGCTTTTGCAGCGCGCCGCCATCCGGCTCGCGGTGAGGCGGGGAAGCCTGCCCCACGATCCCGCCTTCGGCAGCACGCTGCACCGCCTCGACGCGGACGGCCCCGCCGGAGCCCGCGACGCGCGGGCGCTCGCCGACGCGCGCCTGGCGCTCGCCCCCCTGCCGCAGTTCGAGGTCCGCGCGGCGGAATGCGCGTGGGAACCCGGCGCGCGGCGGCTGACGGTGCGGGTCACCCTCGCGCTGGCGGGGCGGGACTATCAACTGGAGGTGGACATATGAACGAACAGGAGTTTTACCGCGCGATGACCGCACGTTACAGCGCGCTTTCCGGCTTCGTCCCCGACGAGGCGTCGGACATCGCGCTGCGCTTTCACGCGCTGGCGGGCGAGCTCGCGGACTTTTCCGCGCGGCTCGACGAGGCCGCGCGGCAGTCCGACCCGCTGACCGCGAAGGGCGAGGCGCTCGACGCCCTCGCCGCGCTGCGGGGGATTTCCCGCAGGCCCGCCGCGCACGCCGCCGGGGAACTCACCTTTACCCGCGCGCCGGGAACGGCCGGGGAGGTTCCGATCCCGGCGGGGACCGCGTGCGCGGCCCCGGACGGGCGGGTGTATCTCACCACGGACGCGGGAAGCATCCCCGCGGGGGAGACGTCCGCCACGCTGGCGGCGCGGGCCGCCCTGGCGGGCCGCGGCGGCAACGCCGCCGCGGGCAGCGTCACGCTGCCGCGCCGCCTCGCGGCGGGAGTCGCGGCGGTGGAGAACGGCGCGCCCTTTGCCGGCGGGACGGACGCGGAGGGGGACGATTCGCTGCGCCGCCGCCTGCTCGCCGCCTGGGCCCGCCCCGCGAACGGCGTGAACGGCGAAAGCTACCGCGCGGCAGCCGAGGCGTGGCCGGGTATCGGAAGCGCGGCCGTATGCGCGGGAGAACGTCCCGGTTCCCTCACCGTCTATGCGGCGGCGGACGGAGCGCCGGCCGTCCCGGAGGCGGTGCTTGCCGGTCTGTCGGAGGCGCTCGGCGGGATGCGCGCCCCCTGCGACACGGTCACGGTCGAAAGCGCCGAGGCGGTCGCCGCCGGCGTCTCCATTGAGATCGAAGCCCCGGCGGAATGCTTTTCCGAGGTGCGGGAGGCCCTGCTCGGCCGTGTCCGGGAGACGCTCGACCGCATGCCGGTCGGCGCGGGGCTGCCCGTGGCGCGCCTCTGCGCGCTCGCAATGGACCGCGAAGAGGTGACCAACTGCCGCGTCCTGCTGCCCGCCGCCGACCTGGCGGCCGGCCCGGCGCAGGTGCTGCGGGCGGGGGAACTCTCCGTCACGCGGATGGGAGGGTAAGCGATGGGGCTCTTTCCCCGGACGGCCGCGACCGGCCTCTATGACCTGAGACCCGGCGGATCCGTCTTCCGTGAGCTTTCGGCCTACGAAGCGGCGTTCGCGCTGCTCTCCTCCGCGCTTGAGCGCTGTGAGGCGTCCTTCTTTTCCCCGCGCGCGGACCGCGCGCAGCTCGAGCGCCTCTGCATCCTCTGCGGCTTTCGCGTCCCCGCCGGCATGGAGCTTTCCACGCTGCGGGAGGCTTCCGCCGCGCTGGCGCGCGGCCCGGGCTGCACGCCCGGGGCGCTCGAATCCCACTTTCGCGCGCTCGGCGCGGACCTCTCCCTGCGCGAACAGGGCGGGCAGAACCGCGTCCTCGCTGAGGGGTTGGGCGCGGGCGGGCTCATCCCGGACAACGCGGCGCTCCTCCGGCTGCTCGCGGCGCTGCTGCCCGTGAGCGTCGGCGCGGCGGACAACTTCGGCAGCCTCTCGTGGGAACGGCTGGACGCGTCCGGCCTCACCGCCGCGCAGCTCGATGAAAAGGACCTGGCCTGGGCGGAGATCGACGCCGGGCAGCTCCCGGAAAACCGTTGACCGGGCGAAAAACCAGCCGCCGCGGGCGGCTGCCCCGCGCGGCTTTGCCGTGCGGGAGGCGGGCGTCATGCCCGCCGTTTTTCGCCCCCGCGCCCCCCGGCCGGGGCACGCCAACCTGAAAAAGGAAGTGAAGCAATGGCAAGCACCAACACCACGGAACATCTGCAGCTCAACCAGTGGAGCGGCACCGACCGGCCCAAGATGGCCGACTTCAACGCGGACAACCAAAAGATCGACGGGGCGCTCCACGCCCATACGGCCGACGGTGCCGCGCACGTCTCCGCGCAGGAACGCGCGGCGTGGACGGGAGCCGTCCCGGTGCTCGGCAGCTACGAGGGAGACGGACAGCCCATGCAGGAAATTTCCCTCGGGTTCTCCCCCGCCTTCGGAATCGTCTTTGCCGCCGGTGAAAACCCCTTCCAGCCGGTCGACCAGACCACCGTCGCCCTCCGGGCGGCCTTTCTCGCCGGCGGCGGTTCTTCACAGGCCGCGCTGGTCACCGAGACGGGGTTTTCGGTGCTCAGTTCGGCAACGCCCGTCTCCGGACGGGTCGCCGCCCTCAACGAGGCGGGCGTCACCTATCAATATCTGGTCTTTCGCTAAAAAAGAGGGGCGGCGCGGTGCGCCGCCCCTCTTTTTTGCAGGAAAAATTTCTTGCGGGGTATTGCATTTTTTCAAAAAAGATGCTATCATAACTTGTACTGTCTGATGATATCCAGCGGACAAGGAGGTGTGAACCATGCCGAATATCAAATCTGCGAAAAAAAGAGTGCTCGTTGCCCAGAAGAAGGCGCTTGAGAATAAAGCGGTCAAGACCAACCTCAAAACCGTGCTGAAGAAGGCGGATGCTGCGGTTGCCGCCGGTGCCGCCGATTCTGCCGACGCGATCCGCGTCGCGATCAAGAAGGTCGACCAGGCCGCTTCGAAGAACATCCTGCACAAGAACGCCGCCGCGCACAGGAAGTCCGCGCTTATGAAGAAGCTCGCCGCCGCCAAATAAGCGGCTCCATGCAGCCTTTTCTCTGTGACACTGTCACCTCCGGTGGCAGTGTTATTTGTTTTTCCGGGCCGCGCGGGGCCGCCCGGCCCGGTTGACGGTTTTCCCATTTTGCGGTATCATAGTAGCTGGTGAAAATTTCGGCGCCTCGCGCGCATGGAGGGGAATCCCGATGGATCGCAACGACAAACGCTTTCTTTCCCTGTTGTGGCTGGTGGTCCCGGTCGCGCTTGCCGTTCTGGTATGCTGCGTCACGGCGGGGTATTCCATCTACCGCCGCGCCGTGGAACGCGCCTACCACGAAACCAGCTGGGGCGGCGGGAACGATCTGCCCTTCTGAATCCGAATAAAAAGCCCCCGACTCATGGAGCCGGGGGCTTTTCAATGTTTAAAGCGGCTTGTAGCCCTTGAGGATCTCATCGTGGGTCAGCCAGCCGAGGCACCGCTCGAACATGACGCCGTAGCGCGTGTCGGTCCCATAGCTGAAGGTCGTCTTGATCGCCAGCTCGACGAACCGGGTCGCGCGCGCCATCGCGATCGGAAAGCTGTCCCCCCTGAGCATCGCGCCGGTGAGCACGCTCGCGAAGATATCTCCCGTGCCGGGATAGGCCGCCGGGACATATTCGTACCCCACGTACCAGAAGGCGTTGCGCCCGCGGTCGTAGCCCACGGCCGCGCACTCCCCCGACGCCAGTTCCACGCCGGTGATCACCACGTGGCGCGGGCCGAGCTCTCCCAGCCGCGCGAGCATGCTTTTGAGCGGCTGGCGCGCGAGGGGTTCGGGACGGTAGGGCTCGCCGAGCAGGATGGCCGCCTCGGTCGGGTTGGGGGTGATGACCGCCGCGCTGCGCACGAGGCTGCGCATCCGCTCCATCAGCGCGGGGGTACAGGTGCGGTAGGGCTTGCCGTGATCCCCCATCACCGGGTCGACGACGGCCAGCGCGTCCGGCCACGCCGCGATGAACGCGGCCACGTCGTCCGCCTGCGAGGGGTTGGAGAGAAAGCCGGAATAGATCCCCTCGAACCCGAGCTCCAACCGCTGGTAATGTTCGAAGCAGGGGCGGATATAGTCGGTCAGGTCGCGGTATTCCACCTCGCCCAGCCCGCCCGTATGGGTGGAGAGGACCGCCGTCGGCACCGGGCAGACCTGGATCCCCATCGCGGAGAGCGTGGGGGTCACGACGGCGAGCGAGCTCCGGCCGAAGCCGGCCAGCCCGTGGATGGCCGCGACGCGCGGCGGACGGTCCGTCATAACATTCACCTCTCAAAATTGGAATTCATTTCCTCGGATAGCCGTTTCCAGAAAGTTTGCGTAATCGCTCCGCCGCGCGCAGGGCATACTGTCAGTATGGGACGCATCGGGTGCGTTCCGCGGAACCAACTAAATTTACGGAGGTGCAATCCTATGAACAAAACGGCGGCGACAGCGGTGACCGGCGTGGCGGTGGCAATGGCGGCGGGTACCGCGGCTTATATGATGAACCACAAAAAGAACCCCGGCAAAAAGCTCAAGCAGAACGCGACCAAGGCGATCAAGACCCTCGGCACCGTGCTGGACAGCGTGGAGTATATGATGCGGTAAATGCCCATCGGCGGAAATTGCCGTTCGTCAGAACGGCAATTTTTCATGCAACAACGCCCTCAGCCGATCTGGATCTTCCCGACCGGCAGAATTTCCTTGCGGTTGGCGGTGGGGCGCATGGCCAGCGCGAGGAAGAAGGTCACCGGCCCGAGGCGCCCGATATACATCTCGAAGATGAGCAGGATGCGCGACAGGGTGCTGGCGACCGCCGAGATGCCCGCCGAAAGCCCGACCGTCGCGAATGCGGAGACGCTCTCGAAAAGCGCGTCCACGCCGGTGACCGCGTGGGTGCCGCTCATCGTGGCGACGATGCAGGCGGCGGTGATCGTGACCGCGAGAATCCCCAGGATCATGACGGCCAGCGATTTATAGACCGCGCTCTTCTCCACCTTGCGGCGGAAGATGACGGTGTCCTCGTCGCCGCGCACGACGCTATAGACGGTCATAAAGATGACCGCGAAGGTCGTGCACTTGATGCCGCCGCCCGTCGAGCCGGGCGCCGCGCCGACAAACATGAGCAGCGAGGAGAGGATCTTGGTGATGTCGTGCATCGGCTCGAGCGGGAAGACGTTGAAGCCCGCCGTGCGGCAGCTCACCGAATGGAACCATGCCGCGCCGAGCCGCTCCCCCGTTCCGGAAAGCCCTCCCAGGGTGAAGGGGTTGTTCCACTCGCAGACGGCGGTAAACGCCATCCCCACCAGGATGAGGGAAACGGTGGAGACGATGACGATGCGGGTGTGGAGCAGCAGCTTTTTGGTGCGCCGGTACTGGAGCAGGTCGTGGATGACGATGAAGCCGATGCCGCCCACAATGATGAGCAGCCCCACCGTGCCGACGACGATCGGGTTGCCCACGTAGCCGGTCAGCGATACATACGGTTCCGCCCGCCCGAAGATGTCGAACCCGGCGTTGCAGAAGGCGGAGACGGAGGTGAACACCGAGATGAAGATGCCCTCCGCCCCGAACTCGGGCACGAACACGGTCGCCAGCAGGAGCGCGCCCGCCGTCTCGACGGTCAGCGCGGTGATCATGACCACCTTCATGAGCTGGTTGATGTCCGGGCCGGTGGACGCGACCGATTCCTGCGCGAGGTGCATCCCGCGCAGGCCGAGCTTGCGGCCGATCGCGATGTTGAAGAAGGTGGTCAGCGTCACGAGTCCCAGGCCGCCGATCTGGATGAGCGCGAGGATGACGCACTGCCCGAAGGCGGACCAGTAGGCGTAGGTGTCGTGCACGACCAGCCCGGTCACGCAGGTCGAGGAGGTCGCCGTGAACAGGCAGTCGAGAAAGGGGGTGAAGGCGCCCGCACGGCTGGACACGGGGAGCATCAGCAGCAGCGTCCCCACGAGGATGACCGCGGCAAAGCTCAGCGTGATCGTGCGCGTGGGGAAGGAGAAGAGCCAGCTCCTCCGGATAGGTTGTCGATCCAAATCAGTTCGCCTGCGCTTTCGTAATCATTCGGAAAAGCCGACGCGCCCGTTTAGTGCTCCCGGTCCTTTGCCAAAAACCGCTTGGCCTCGTTGATGAGGTTTTTGTCGTTGCGGAAGGTGACCATCCCGTCCGCGTCGTCCAGCAGGCACCACTGGTACTCGCTGATTTCCTCCTCCTGCCGCTTGACGGTGTCGTCCCCGCCCGGATAGCCGAGAAAGTAGACCACCTGCTTTTTGACGTGCGGCTTGGGGAAATACTCGACGCTCTGCCGGAAGCCGTCCCGCAGGTTGACGTCCAGCCCCGTCTCCTCCTTGATCTCCCGCAGCGCGGTCTGGTACTCGTTTTCCCCCGATTCCACATGCCCCTTGGGGAAGGACCAGTGCCCGCCGTTGCGGTGCTTGATGAGCAGGAGTTCCACCTTATCCTGTTTTTTGCGGTAGACAAGCGCCCCGCAGGATTTTTCGCGAATCATCCGTTTTTCCATTCCTCTCTTTTGCGGCGCCGAATCCGCGCCTGAGTCGCGCCGGCCGTCCGCGTGCCCGCGGGACTGCCGCGCCCGGTGCACAGCACCAGCATATACAGTTATTAATATATCACTTTTTATGGGTCTTTAAAAGTGGGTTTTGGATTTTTCTGCGAAAACGCCGAATCTGGCCCCCCGCGTTCGGTTGACAAAAATATCCCCCCGCATTATAATATTATGGTGTTATGCGCCCGTAGCTCAGTCGGATAGAGCGACCGCCTCCTAAGCGGTAGGTCGGAGGTTCGAATCCCCTCGGGCGCGCCAAAAAACCGAAGGCTTTGCCTTCGGTTTTTTTCATACTGACGTCCGATTTTCCGCCTCCGGCTCTAAAAACCTCCTGTCACCCCCGAAGGGGAAAGCGGCAGATGCCGTTCGGCGTGCCGCCGGAGGCGAACTTCTTAAAAAGCGGTTTTATTGCATTTCCGCTGGCTGGAAGCCGCGTTTCAGCCTTCGGAAGGAGGCCGTCCGCCGTTCTTTCACCGGTTCTGTTTTACAGGCGGTTGGCCAGTTCAAACATGGCGTTCACGTCCAGCGCGCCGCCGGTCAGGACCTTCCCGGCCAAGCCGGGGATTTTCACCGCGCTGGATAGGATGATGTTTTTGATCGTCGAGGCGGATAAGGCGGGCATATACGCCTTCAGCAAGGCCGCCGCGCCGGCGACATGCGGCGCGGACATCGAAGTGCCGTTCTTGGGCGTATACCCGCCCTGCAGGTCCAGGCTGAGAATACCGGTTCCGGGCGCGGCGATATCCACGCTTTCAAATCCATAATTTGAAAACCGCGCCAGGGTGTGATACGGGTCTATGGCCGCGACGGATAGGATGTTGCCGCTCGTGTAGGAGGCGGGATAGATGGGTGCGGCGTCGTTATTTGTGCCGGAGTTCCCCGCCGATGCTATAAACAATCCGCCGTACCGGTCGATCGCATCTTTCAATGCGCGCGAATAGGACCGGCCGCCCCAGCTGGCGTTGAGGATGGGGATCTCAAATTGATTCGCAAAATAGATCGCCGCGATGGCTGACGCGACGTCAAGGCCGAATTTCATGGAGACCGTCTTTACTTTCCAGCATACCCCGGCAATGCCGATCCCGTTGTTCCCCACTGCGCCTACGGTACCCGCGACATGGGTACCGTGTCCGTTCAAGTCCATGGAATAGCGATCGTTGCCGGCGAAATTCCACCCGTTCTCCAGCTGCCCGTCCGGTGAGGCCCACATGTTTGCCCGGATGTCCGGATGCGTATGGTCTATGCCGGTGTCTATCACGCCGACCGCGACTTGATCGCTCCCCGTCGTATAGTTCCATGCCGCGGGCGCGTGGATGTTTTGCAGCCCCCACAGCCGGCTGTTCAGCGGGTCGTCGGGAATCAAGTGAAGATCTTCCAGATAGTCCGGCTCCGCATACGCGACATGAGGATTGGCCGACAGCCGTTCGACCGCGTCGTCCACCGCGGCTCCATCCCTGCTGTTCAGATGGACCAGGATCAGATCCAATCCGCCGTCTTCGCCGCCCGTCCCGTTTGAACGAAATATGTACTCCGCTTTTTCATACGCAAGTTCGTTTAAAACACGGCCGGCCGCATCCCCGGACGCGTTTGGTGAATCGGGATCGCGATGGATGGCAACAATGATTTTTCCCGCCTCGTATGGATTGTGAGAGTCAGCGCCAAATTGCACAACTATACGCCCCCTTTGCTGGTTTTATTCTATGAGCGACCCCTTCCCTTTGTTACCGGCCGGGCGGATGGGACCGTCCCTTCTCCCTCATTGGTAAAATCCCATCGTCCCGTTCGGCCTATCGCCCATACACGAGGATCTTTACAAGATCCTTTTTCTTTGCCCCAACGCGGCCTTTTCCGATCCGCTTCGGGCAGGCTTCTTCAGCCGCCCAGCTCTTCCGGCTCCAGTCCCTGCATCCGCAGGACCGCCAGCGCGTAGACGAGGAAGCTCTCGTCCAGGGCGGACAGGCTGGTCCCCTCGTCGGGGCCGTGGCAGTCGCCCACAAAGTCCGGCTTGATTTCCTCCCCCGCCAGGCCCGGGCCGAAGCTCACCGCCCGCCGAAAGCACCGGGCGTAGGTGCCGCCGCCCCAGGCGTAGGCGGGGGCGGCGCTGCCGGTGACCTCCCTGTGCGCGTCCAGCAGCAGCCGGATCACCGGGTCCTCCTCCGGGATGAAGAAGGGCTCCGAGTAGTCGATCAGGGAAAACGCGGACCCCGCCGCGCCCGCCGCGGCCTCCAGGCGTTCCGCCAGCCCCGGGCCGGTGACGGCGGCGGGATAGCGGATGTTGATGTTCTGCCGGATGACGCCGTCCCGCATCCGGATCACCCCGCCCACGCAGGTCAGGGCGCCCAGCGCGTCGTCCTTACAGTCGACGCCCAGCCCCTGCCCATAGGGGGACAGGTGCAGCCGGTGCAGCAGTTCAAAGAAGGGGCGTTCGTCCTCGTCCGTCAGACCTTCGGTCAGCAGAAAGTCCACCAGCAGACCGATCGCGTTTTTCCCCCGCTCCGGCATGGCGCTGTGGGCCCCCACCCCATGAGCGGTGATTCGCAGGAGGCCGTCCTCCGTCGCCGCCTCGATCCCCTCGCGGCCCAAAGGCAGGCGGCCCCGGAATTTTACCAGGCAGACCGCCCGCTCGGGAATCATGTTGCTGGCCTCCCCCGCCTGGATATCCACCACGTTCCCTTCGAGCTTCGGGGAGACGAACTCCCCCTGGAAGAGCCCCTTTTCGCCGTTGCAGACCGGGAACAGCGCGTCGGAGGAGAGGCAGAAGAGGGGCTGGGGCTGGGCCGCCAGATAGGGGCCCACGTCCCCCATGCCGGTCTCCTCGTTGCAGCCCATCAGCGTCCGCAGGGTGTAGCGAAGTTTGATCCCGCTCTCCCGGAAGAATTTGGCCAGATACATGCAGTAGACCAGCGGACCCTTGTCGTCGTCCGTCCCCCTGCCGATCAGCCAGTCCCCCCGCCGCTCCATCCGGAAGGGCTCGAACGTCCAGCCCTCCCCGGCGGGCACCACGTCCAGATGGGCGATGGTGGCGATGTGCGCCTCCCGCTCTCCGGGCAGGTCGAACCAGCCCATGCAGTCCTCGTGGCTGTGGGGCTCAAAGCCCATCCGGACGGCGATCTCCAGAGCGCGGTCCAGTGCCCGGCGGGGTCCCTCCCCGAAAGGCGCACCCGGTGCGGGGCTCCCCTGCACGCTGGGGATGTCCACCAGCGCCCCGATGTCCGCGACGATGGCCTCCCGGTTTTCCCGCAGGAATTCCCGGGCTTTTTGAAGCAGTTCCGTTTCCTTCATCGTGATTCCCCCCTGACGGAACGGATGCCCCCTGTGCAGGGGGCATCCGGATGTAAATGGTTTATTTCCCGGCCAGCAGGGCGGTCAGGTCGTTGAGGTCCGCGCAGTCTTCGAGCTTCTCGACGCCGTCGGCGAATTTCGCCGCGTTTTCCGCGCCGATAAACTCCGCCGTCCGGGCGATAAAGAATTCCTTCTCCTCCGCCATCGTGAAGTTGTTGCGGGGATGTCCCTTGGGTCCGCGCAGCGTCTCGCTGAAGACCCGTCCGTCCCTGCAAACCACCTCCACCGTGGTTTCGGGGAAGGTGCCCTGCCAGAAGATCTCGAACATGTGCAGGCGGTTGGCCTGAGGGCCGAAGTATTCCACAATTCCGGAGAGCTCGTTGAGTTCCTTACTGGAGCGGCTCTCGAGGCTGTACCAGTCCTCCGACGGCTTTTTTCCGGTGAGGTAGCAGGCAAAGCAGTAGGGCAGGCTGTACTCCGCCTGGATGAGACCCATGGGCAGCGGGTTCTCGGCGCTGTAGATATCGATGATCGGGGAGACCCGCACCTTGGCGATGTCCGCGAGCGTCAGCTTTTCCCGGGTGCAGATGTTGTCCAGCCCGTCCAGCGGCGCCTGGACCCAGACGTTGGCGGGCCAGTGCTTCAGCAGCGTCTCGTTGATGTAGAAGGTCTTGCCCAGCTCTCTGTCCATCCAGTCCCAGTCGCACTTGTTGGAGACGTAGAGCCAGTAGCCGGTGTCCCCTTCCAGCCCGTCGGCGTAATATTCAAAGCCCTGCCGGGTGATCTCCGCGCTCTCCGCGCCACTCCTGCCCGCGATGCCGTGGGCGTAGTGGTAGATGTCCCCGTCGCCGTCCTTGCCCATGAGGGTGGGCGCCTGATAGGCGGCCAGCGAGATGCAGGCGGCCATCTGGGCGGCGTCCAGGCCCAGCATCTTGCCCGCCGCGACGGCGGACGCGAAGATCTGCCAGTTCACCAGCCCCCAGCCCCGTCCCTGGGCGAGGTAGGTGTCGAAGTCGGGCTGGACCGCCATGGCGATCCGCTGGTAGACCTCGTAGGCCGCTACGATGGCGGTGATCACTTCCCTGCCGCCGGCATGCTTCTGCTCGCCGTAGGCAAAGGAGGCCGGGATCGCCCCCGCCGAGGCGTGGCCGGTCCAGGTGCAGTCCTCCCAGTCGAGCACGTCGGCGGCGGTGCCGTTGGCATACACCGCGTCGGAGGGACTGACCCGCACGCCCTTGGCGCCCCAGATGGTGGCGTCCGGGCCGCTGCGGCGGGCCGCCGCAACGGCGGCCGCGTTCACGGTGGGGCTCATGTTGCTGCTGGCGATGCTGACGGCGATGGTGTGCAGGATGATCTTCTTGGCCTGCTCCACGACGTCCGCGGGCAGTTCCTCGTATTTCAGCCCGGCGGCGTAGTCCGCAAGGATTTTGGTGTATTCTTTCATAGCTGTTTACCTCCTGATATTGTAATGTGACGGGCGCGCGGGCGCTTTACGCCTGCTCCGCCGTTTGGGCCTCTCCCACGTATCCCTGGAAACCGGGGCGGGTCTCCACCCACAGAGGGTTCTTCTTGCTGGTGGCGACGAGGCCGAGGACCAGCAGGACCGCCGAAAATCCGCCGAAGATGGCGAAGACGGTGTTGTAGGAGCCCACGATGTCATAGGTGAAGTTGAGCAGCGGGAAGCCGAGGGTGCTGCCGATCGTCCGGAAGACCACCGAGTAGCTCATGAACTTGGAGTACTCTTTGAAGCCGAACACCTCGCGCATAAAGACGGGCAGCACGGTGAAGAGGATGATCCCCAGCCCCATGGAAAGCCCGATGACCGGCCCCAGGAAGGACATCGACGGCGTGATGACGAGCAGTGAGGCGATGGCGAGCAGGTAGCCGCCCACGCAGAGGGTGGTGCCGATCCGCACGCCCCAGCGGTCCATCGCCCACCCGAGAGGCAGCAGGAAGACCACCGAGCCGATGCTGAACAGGCCGACCACGTCGCCCGAAAACACCGTATCGAACCCGACCGTGCTCAGATGCGCCGGTACCGCGTAGACCACCGGGTAGACGATGAGGCCGGTGATAAAGGTCCAGAAATAGGCGCAGTAGAGCTTGGGGCTGCGCAGGGCGGACTTGAATTCCGCGCCGGGAAGCACGGACGCGTCCTCCTGCTTCCGGGCTTCCTCCCCGGACTTGCCCTTGATCCCCCACGGCTGGAGCTTTTTGTCGGATGGGCGGTCGCGGATGACGAGGAAGACCAGGATCGTCACCGCGAGGATCAGCCACATGGTGTAGAGCATTGAACTGCGCCAGCCGTCGTTTTCGATCCAGGAGGCGACCAGCTTCGAGGTGAAGAAGGCGCACAGGTTGCTGAAGGTGAACATCGCACTGATGATGGTGGCGCCCTTGCGCGCGAACCAGTTGTTGACGATGTTGCCCACGCTGACCTGGCTGAACAGCGGCCAGATGAAGCCGGAGGCCGCGGAGGCCAGGAAGATCATCGGCAGGTTGCCGGAGATCGCGTACAGGAGCGCCGCGATCGCCCCGGACAGCGCGCCCGCGGTGATGATATATCGAATTTTAAACTTTTTTTCGATCCTTGCATAGAGGAAATAAAGCACCGCCGACACGATCTCGTTGAAGGACTGCGTCAGGGAATAGGCCCCGCGCGAAATCCCCAGCTCCTCGGTGATCGGCACCATGTACAGGCCGAAGGCGTTGCTGAACAGGAATACCGCCGGCAGCGCGATGGCGTAGACCAGGACCACTAAAAACGCGTAATGAAACTTCTTATTGGACGTCTGTCCCATAAATACCCTCCTTTTTTCCTTAAAAACATTGTAACGATCGGGAACGTTCCCAATTTGAGGCGAAACAAATTCCTTCCACACACCGGCCCCGGCTGCGGGTCAGGACCCGGCCTTTTCCGCGCGGCGGAGGCTGCGGAATTTCTCCTGGAAATAGTAGGTGGCGTCGATCTCCGCCTGCGTGGGCGCCTTGCCGAACCTCTGCCCGACCAGGCACCCGGCCAGGCAGCAGGGCAGGCCGATCCAGATGGCATCGAGCCCGTGGGGTCTGCCGAGGATGGTCCAGACGAGGGCCGCCAGACCTCCCGCGACCATCCCGGTGATCGCGCCCTCGGTGTTCATCTTCTTGCTGAACCAGGCGAACAGGTAGGGAATCACCAGCGCGGCCGCGCAGATGGACATCACCACGTCCATCAGCTCCATGATCCCCTGGAACCAGAGGGAGAGGCCGATGCTGAAGACGGTGCAGAGGAGGATTCCCACGCGGCTCAGGAAGATGTCGTCCTTGTCGCTGATCTGTTTCCCTCTCGATTTCATGGCATGCTGGATCAGGTCCTTCGAGATGATCATCCCCCCGGCGAAAAGGGTGGAGGAGGCGCAGGACATGATCGTGGAGAGCACGCCGTAGAGCAGCAGGAGCCCCACCACGGGTCCCGCCTTCATCATGAGGGTGTAAAACACCATGTTGGGCTCCACGCCCGGCCCGAGCAGCACCTTGGCCGCGGCGCCCACATAGCAGGGGATCGCCAGAATGGGGAGTACGAGGAAGGTCCCCAGATAGAGGCCGCGCTTCGCGGATTTCACGTTTTTGGCCGAGGCCACCCGCTGCAGGTCGTCCTGGTTACCCACGATGACCAGCAGGCCCATCGTAATGCAGTAGTAGATCAGCTCCTTCACCCAGCCGAAGCCCTGGAAGAGGGAGAGCGCCTCCGGCTGCCCGGCCGCCTGGTAGTACTGCGCCACCGGCTGCCATCCCCCCAGGCTGAAGAGCACGAAGCCGAGGGCCAAAAAGGGACAGAGCGTCTGGAAGATCGACTGGATGAAGTTGGTGACCATGACGCTGAGGAAGCCGGAGATCGCCG
The DNA here is from genome assembly GCF_057433415.1 of Anaerotruncus sp. Taxonomy (NCBI): domain Bacteria; kingdom Bacillati; phylum Bacillota; class Clostridia; order Eubacteriales; family Oscillospiraceae; genus Anaerotruncus; species Anaerotruncus sp. Next base: position 16,283 of record NZ_DBMDHH010000032.1, read on the forward strand.
TGTAGAACAGGATGATGACCGCCGATACCAGCACCCCGCGCAGATGGGACCACCCCAGGAAGGTGGTGAACAGGAACGCCAGGGCGTTGAACTGTAACCCCATCATCATGCAGTATTTCAGGGAGAATCCTATGCCCACGGGGTATTGGATGGCCCCGTCGTAGCCGGAAAAGCGCATTTGGTAGAACTCCGCGATGGTGAAGAGCTTCAGCGCCTTCAGACGGCTGGCGAAAAAATAGATCCAGGGCAGGGTGACGAGGTAGAGGCTGGCGTAGCTCCACCAGCTGACCACGCCCCCCGTGTAGCTGGAGGCACACAGACCGATAAGGCCGGCGCTCCCCACCCACGCCCCGATGCTGACCGCCGCGATGACCGTAGAGCCAAAGCGGTTTGCCGCGAGGCCGAAGTCCGCGATCGACTTTGTGGCCTGCCCCCGCAGCACGATGCCGATGACGACCATCGCCACCATGTAAATTGCCATGGCTGCAACAAAAAAGGTAGTGCTCACTTCTACTCCTCCCGATTGCAAAACGGGAACGTTCCCGTTTTGCGGCGCGGCCATTCCTCAAATTCGGCCGCAACACACTTCAAATCTGTCAGAAACTCACGGGTGGGCAGCGTTCCTACCCACCGATTTGCGCATTTCCATCGAGTAGGACATCATCACGTCCCGGTACTCCAGTTCCTCGTTCCGGATCACCTCCAGCATCAGCCTGGTGATGAGTACGCCGTAGTCGTAGTCGGATACAAAGACGGAGGTGATGAACCGTTCCTCGGCGTCGTCCCGCTTGATCGTGACGATCGAATAGTCCTCCGGGCACCGCAGCCCCTTCTCCCGGAAATAGAGCAGGATCGCAGTCGCGTGGCTCATCTCGTCGGCGAAGAGCGCGGTGTATTTCCCCTTCCGGAACGCCCGGTAGAGGCCGCTCAGGTACTCCTCCGTGAGCGTCCGCTCCATCGGCGACCGGTAAAAGGAGTCCTCGTCGTAGGGGATGCCCGCCTGAAGGCAGGTGCTCTCCCACGCGCGCATCCGGGCCCTACGGAACTGCTCGTCCTGCGGCTCGAAGCCCACGGTCGTCAGAATCCGCCGGTGGCCGTTCATTACCAGGAGATGATAGAGATCGCAGCTGTAGTAGTAGTTTCCGTGGTAGACCCGAAAGCCGCGGTTCATCTGAAGCCGCTCACCGCCGTACACCACGTTGCGAAACTGGTTGGCGGCCTGCTGCACCTCCGGCAGGTCGTCCCAGCCCAGGGTGATCAGTCCCTGGATCCTCTGATCCCGCAGATAGCGCACATACTTGGGCACATACCCGGGGGCCGGGCTATGCTGGAGCAGATCGTGGACGATGAGCAGGTCGCAGTCGTTTTCCCCCAGTGTGTCCAGGATGCCGGCGATGCGCCGGGATATGGAGGGGTGGCTGAACATGCTGCTACCCAGCGAGAGGATGCCCACCACCGTGTTATGTACGCCCCGCAGGCCCCTGGCCATGTAGTTGGGGGAATACCCCATCTCCCGCATGGTGTCCTCCACGATCTTCCGGGTTTTGGGGCTCACCGAGCCTCCGTTGATCACTCTGGAAATGGTGCTTTTGGAGACCCCTGCCTTTTGGGCAATATCCAGTATTGAAAACTCCATAACCACCCCTTCATTTCCAAAGTTTTTAGGGAACGTTCCCAATCCGTATTATAAATTTGTTCGTTTGGGAAGTCAAGATGTTTTTTACAAATCATCACTTGAGACAAATCTTTCTTTTCAAACTTGGGCAAACTACCCACCTTCCCCGGCACACCTTTACAAAATTTACCATTTTCCCGCACGCTCCGCGTCCAAGCTTGCCCGGCGGGAGGCAATCGGTTATAATGGGAGAAAGCCCGCGCGCGGCGCGCCCTTCTGAAAGGAGCCGTCATGAACACAAACCGGAACATCGACCACGGCCGCGCGTTCGACTGGGGGCGCGCCTCCGCCGACTATGCGAAATACCGGGACATCTACCCGCCCGAATTTTACCGGCGGCTGCTCGACATGGGGCTCTGCACCAAGGGGCAGGCCGTCCTGGACCTCGGGACCGGGACGGGGGTGCTGCCCAGGAACCTCTGCCGCTACGGCGCCTCCTTCGTGGGGACCGATATCTCGGAGGAACAGATCGCGCAGGCCCGGCGGCTGGCGGAGGAGGCGGGCTTGGAGATCGCCTTCCGGTGCCTCCCGGCGGAGGAGACCGACTTTCCGGACGGCAGCTTCGACGTGGTGACGGCCTGCCAGTGCTTCTTTTACTTCGACCACGCCCTGCTCGCCCCGCGGCTCAGCCGGATCCTGAAGCGCCCGGGGCGGCTCGCGGCGCTCTATATGGCGTGGCTGCCCGGCGAGGACCCGATCGCCGCGAAGAGCGAGGAGCTCGTGCAAAGGTACAATCCCGGCTGGACCGGCGGCGGCGAGACCCGGCATCCGATCGCCGTGCCGGACGCCTACGAAGCCGGTTTCGAGGTGGAGCGGCAGGAGGTCTTCGACCTGCGGGTGCCCTTCACCCGGGAGGGGTGGAACGGACGGATGAAGGCCTGCCGGGGGATCGGGGCCTCCCTGCCCGCGGAGGAGATCGCGCGCTTTGACCGGGAACACCTCGCGCTGCTCGAACGGATCGCGCCGCCGCGCTTTGAAATCCTGCACTATGCGGCGGTCACGGTTCTGAGGACAAAGGAAACAGGCGCGTCCGCGCCGCAATGAAAATGGAGGAACCGTCTATGGCATGGAAGGACACCTATCCCAAGGACCACGCCCCCTCGGCGGAGGAGATCGACGCCTTCGTGGGAAGCCCGCTCTGGGGGGCCCTCTGCCGCACGGTTGAGGAAACCTACGGCGCCGCCCCCAGGATCGAGTACAGCTGCTGCTCAATGGCGCCGGGCTGGAACGTCAAATACAAAAAGGGCGGCCGGGCGCTCTGCACCCTCTATCCGAACGAAGGGTATTTCTCCTGCATGGTGGTGGTCGGGGAACGGGTCCTGCCCGAGGCGGAGCTGCTGGTCACCGCCTGCGACCCCTATACACAGGAGCTCTTCCGGAACACGAAGGTCTCGATGGGCGGCAAATGGCTCTATATCGATGTGAAGAGCGAGCCGGTCCTGCGGGACACCCTGCGGTTCATCTCCCTGCGCGCCGCCGGGAAATAAACGAAGCGGGGCTTTCCCGTTACGCCTATGAAAAAGGGGCGCGCGCTGCCGTTTGGCAGCGCGCCCCCCTTTTTTCGTCCGCGCCCGCACGGGGCGTTTTTCTCCCCGGCGGGCAAACGGGCCCCGGAAGAATCACCGGAGGCCCGGCTTTTTAATAGTATGGTAGAAATCGTGAAAGGAGATGGATCAACATGTATTCATCCGACAACATGGGCGGATATTCCGGCCGGAACATCCCGGTCGCGCCGCTGCCCAATCCCGGGGAGGGCGGCCCGGCTGCACCGGGCGACGCGCCCGCCCTGCCGCTCCCCGGTTTCGGCGAGGGCGGCCCCGTTTTCGGCGGCGATACCCCCTCCATCCCGCTGCCCAACCCGGGCGAAGGCGGCCCGGCCGCGCCCGGTCCCGGCGGAAACTTCCCCGTCGTGCCGCTGCCCAACCCCGGGGAGGGCGGACCCGTCGCACCCGGCCGTCCGGGACAGACGATTCCCATCCTGCCGGCGCCGAATCCGCCCTGCTTTTACTGCGGAGCGGGCAGGTTTGGAAAGGTCCGCTTCCTCAACGCCGCCTTCGGCTACCGGCCCTTCCGCATCTTCATCAACAACCGCTTCATCGTCAACGGCCTCGGCTTTACCTCCCTCACCCCTTACGGCAGGGTGTCCAACGGGTTCCAGACCGTGACGGTCACCGGCACGAACGGCTATGTCTATCTCCAGAAATCCATCCCTTTCAAGGCGGACGACAGCGTGACGATCGCCGTCATCAACTCCGCCAGCGGTCTCGACCTCCTGCAGATTTCCGATACCTCCTGCGCGCGGCCCGCCTCGATGTCCTGCTTCCGGGCGTGCAACCTGGCTTACTACAGCAATCCGGTCGACATCCTGCTCGGTGACGGGCGCGTGATCTACAGCGACGTGCGCTTCAAGGAGGTTACCTCCTTCAAACGCATCCGCCCGGGCGACTACCAGATCGACATCGCCGAGACAAACCTGCGCCCCGAGCCGCGTATGGCGGACATCGAAACGCTCGACGGCGGCGTCACCGTCTTTGAACTGCCGCAGGCGCTGGTGTCCACCTTCGTCACCATCCGCCCCAACGCCACCTATACCCTGTACATCTTCAGCCGGGATACCTCCCCCGACGCGCTCCAGACCATGATCGTCGAGGATCGGTGACCGCCTCCCGGCGGGCGGTTTTGGATTTGCCGTGCTGCGCCCGGCGGAGCTTGGACGGGAATTGCCGCTTAAAAAGCGGCAAGAATCACGAGCGCGTTCCGCCGCGCGCCACGGGTTCCTTTTCGGACGGACGAAAAGGAACCAAAAGTCCGCCTAAGAACCCTTCGCCTTGGGCGGCCTGCCCGGGCATAGATGCGCTCCTCGCCTGCGGCGAGCGCCGCAGAGCGGCGACGCGCATTCAAAGAGGGCCACAGGCCCCCCTTTGGATTCCCCGTAGGGAGTCGCCATGCGACCCGGCCCGAAGGGCCGGAATCCTGAGAGGATGCCTTCGGCGGATGCCCGGAGCGCGCTACGCGCGACGGCCGCTCGCGGGCGCTCCGCCCCGCGACCCCGGCTTGAGTCCGCTGCGCGGACCCGGCCCTACGAGCCGGAACTCTAAGCGGAATCTCCGGGAGTACCTTGCCATAACCCGCCGGTTGCCGTCACTCCCCACGGGTACACCAGCTGAGGGCTCAATTCAGGTTGCGGGCGCTCCCAACGAAGGGAACGGTAAGTGCCGGCGCGGCCGGCCTGAACCAAACGTTTTGAGGGGTCCAGGGGAACTTTTTCAAAAGTTCCCCTGGAAAAAGCTCAGCTGCACGCCGCCAGGCGCGGGACGGCGCGCCGGGGTGGCGTGGCTGCGCGCGAGCTGGTCCGCGGGGATGTCCGCGAGGAAGGGGGAGGGCTCGCCCGGGCAGAGCAGGACAAGCTCCTCCCTGGCGCGGGTCATGCCGACGTAGAAGAGCCGGCGCTCCTCGGCGGGATCGTTCTCGCGGCCGGGCGAGTCGAGGGGGAGCACGCCGCGCTTTGCGCCGCAGAGAAAGACGACGGGGAATTCGAGCCCCTTCGCGCCGTGCAGGGTGAGCAGGGTGACCGCGTCGGAGAGGTAGGAGCGGCTGCCGCTGCGCGCCACATCCCGTTCTTCGCCGAGGGTGAGGTTCAGGAGGAAGGCGGGCATGTCGGCGTGGAGCACCGCCATGTTTAGAAGCCGTTCCATGGCGGGGGAGGAACGCCCGGTGTCCCCGATCCAGTCCTCGAGCAGGCGGCGGGGCTTTTCCCGCCGGGCGCGCGGCAGATATTTTTCCGCCAGCTCCGCCCAGCGGGCAAGCGGTTCCGCCGCCGCGAGCGCGGGCGGGAGCAGTTCCAGCAGCCGCGCCGGGGAATCGGCCGCCGCCCCGGCGGCCGTCTGCAGGAAGGCGTCCGCCGCAGCCCTTTCACAGCCGAGCGATTCGGTCAGGCAGGCACGCAGGGAGAAGGGATCGGCAGAGCCGCAAAGGCCCCGGAAAAAGCCGACCGCGCCCCGCACCAGCCCGTCGGACAGGAGCTTGTCCCGCCCGGCGACGAGGTAGGGAATCCCTTCGATGCCGAGGCATTTTTCCAGCGCCTCGGCCTGCCGGTGGGTCCGGTAGAGGACTGCAAAGTCGGAAAAGCCCCGGGGCTGCGCGCTCCCGCCACCCTGTGCGTCAAGCATGTCGATGCCGCCCACCAGCCGGTTGATCTCCTTGGCCACAAAGATCGCTTCTGAAAATTCGTCCGCCGCCATGACGAGCCGCACGGGGCCGCCGTCCGGCCGCTGGGCCTCAAGCGTCCGTTCCGGGCCCCCGTTTTTGGAGATGACCGGCAGGGACGCCCGCAGAATCTGCGGGGTGGAGCGGTAGTTGCGGGTGAGGACGACGGTCTTCGCGGCGGGCCAGTCGGCGGCAAAGCGCGCGAAGCACCGGGCGTCCGACCCACGGAAGCCGTAGATCGACTGGTCGGGGTCGCCGATGACGAATATCCCGGCGCTCTCCCCGCTCCAGGCGCGCACCAGCCGGTACTGCACGTCGCTCACGTCCTGGAACTCATCCACGAGCAGGTGGGTGAAGGCGCGCCGCTCCTTCGCCGTGGCCTCCCCGTGAACGAAAAGGTCGTAGGCGTCCAGCAGCAGATCGTCGTAGTCGCGCACGCCCGCTTCCTTCAGCAGTTCGCAGTAGCGTTCGCACGCCTCGACCGGGACCGACCCGTCGGCGGGCAGCCCCCCCTTGCGGCGGGAGACCTCCTGCACGAGCTTCCGCGCGGAGAGCCGCAGGTCGAGCGCGCCGATCACCTCCGAGGCGGCGGCGAGCGCCTCCCCCTCCCCGATCAGCGAGACCGGCCCCTGCTCGGAGAGCAGCCGCAGGCAGATGGCGTGGAAGGTGCCGATCGTCATCGCGCGCACGGCGCGCTTGCCGAAGAGGGCCTCGAGCCGTTCACGCATCTCCCCCGCCGCCTTGTTGGTGAAGGTGACGGCGGTGATCTGCGCGGGCTTGACCCCCTGCCCGACGAGCCACGCGACGCGGGCGACGAGCGTCTTGGTCTTGCCGGTGCCGGGCCCCGCGACGACCGCCACGGCGGGTTCCGTCGCCGTGACCGCCGCGCGCTGCTCCTCGTTGAGCCCCGCGAGCGCCCCGCCCTCCGACGGGGCGGCGGAGACCTCCTCCGCCTTTTGGGCCGCACGGGCAGGCCGCGGCGCGGCGGGCGCTTTCTTTTTGGGCGCGGGCCGGGACGACGACCCGAACAGGCTCATCTGCCCCGCGAGCGTCTCAATCTCCTGCGGGTCGAGCAGCTTGATCTTCCCATACTCCCCGTCGTAGCCGGGGGAGAGCTCCACCTGACCGCGCCGCATCCGGCGCACCCCCTCGGCCACCGCCGGGCCCGCCACCCGGCCGATCTCCTCCTCCGGGACCTCCCGCAGGATGGTGAATTCGGGGCCGAGCTCGCGCAGAAGCGCCTCGTAGCGGGCCGTCACCCGGCCGCTCGCCGGTCCGAAGCCGGTGCAGGCGGCGATCACCTCGGGCAGGGGCACGAGGCTCTGGAAGGGGACCGAATCCTGCGGAACGAAGCCCTCCTCCCGGTCGGCGAGCTCCTCCACCCGGTGGAGCACGCCGATCGTCAGCTTGCCGCCGCAGACGGGGCAGCGCCCGTCGGCCGGGGTGTCGCCCGGGCGCAGGCAGAGCTTGCAATTGCGGTGCCCGTCGAAGTGGTACTTGCCCTCCTCGGGAAAGAACTCGACCGTCCCGCGAAAGCCGGGCGCGCCGCGCCCGCGCAGCGCCGAGGCCAGCGCGGGATAGGAGGGCTCGATCTCCAGCAGGTTGGCCTCCCGCCCGAGCTTGGAGGGGGAGTGCGCGTCCGAATTGGAGACGAGCGCGTAGCGGTCGAGCGCCGACAGCCGCCAGTTCATCGGCGGATCGGAGGAAAGCCCCGTCTCGACCGCGTGGATGCAGGGGGTCATGTCGCCGAAGCAGGCCTCGATCGTGTCGAAGCCGGAAAACGCCCCGAAGAGGGAAAAATGGGGCGTCCAGATGTGCGCGGGGATAAAGACCGCCTCGGGGCAGGTTTCCATCGTGATCTCCAGCAGGTCGCGGCTGTCCAGCCCGAGAATCGGCCGCCCGTCCGAATGGATGTTGCCGATCGCCTCGAGCTTTTTCGAGAGGGCCTCCGCCGCCTCGAGGCCGGGCAGGAGGATGAGGTTGTGGACCTTGCGCACCCGGCCGTCCTTTTTATAGATCGAGCTGATCTCCCCCGTGACGACGAACCGGGGGCGCTCCGTTCCCGCGGCGCCCTCCACATGCAGTCCCTCGCGGAGAGTGTAGAGCCCCTCCTCCGCCGGGACGAGCTTGTCCCGCAGCTCCTGCCGCCAGGCGGGGTGGGTGAAATCCCCCGTGCCCAAAAGCCCGATCCCCTTGCGGCGGGCCCACAGGTCGAGATGTTCCGGCACGCATTCCCCGCTGGTCGCGCGGGAATACTTTGAGTGGATGTGCAGGTCGGCGATGAGCATAGGCGTCCTCCGTTTTTTTGGAATGGTATCATCATACCGCCTTTTCCCCGGGGATGCAAGCGGCGCGGGCGGCGGCTGCCGGTCAGACGGAAACAGGGAGGGGGGCGTGTGGGGGGAAACCGTAGGTTCCTACCGCATTGAGCGAGCGGATAAGCCCGCCGCAGCGGGCCCCTCAACTTGCCGAAAAAACTTTTTCGGCAAGTTGAGGGGACTTTTCAAAGTCCCCCGGGGGGCGTATAATGACAGAGGAATGGAGGGATGGCCGTGAAGATATCAACAAGAGGACGCTACGCGCTGCGGCTCATGCTCGATCTTGCGCTGCACGACACGGGAGAATACATTTCCCTGCGGGACATTTCGGCCCGGCAGGAGATCTCGGTCAAATACCTCGAACAGATCGTCACGGTGCTCGGCCGGGCGGGGCTTGTGCGCAGCGTGCGCGGCCCGCAGGGGGGCTACCGGCTCTCGAAGGCCCCGGCGGACTACACGGCGGGGGAAATCCTGCGGACGATCGAGGGGAGCCTCGCGCCGGTGGCCTGCCTGGACGACTCCCCCAACGCCTGCGCGCGCGCGGGGGAATGCGCGACCCTCGTGCTGTGGGAACGGCTCTCCCGCGCGATCAACGAGACGGTGGACGGCATGACGCTGGCCGACCTCGTGGAGATCCAGCGGGCAAAGGCGGGCAACGACTACGTGATCTGAAAAATCTCCCATCCGGGGGTTGACAAACCGGCATTCTCTCGCTATACTAATTTCATACTAAACACATAGGAATTAAATGAATTCCGCAACACACCTTCAGGAGGGACTGGATATGGCAAAGATCTATCGCAGCATGACCGAACTGGTCGGCGGAACCCCGCTGCTTGAACTGACGAATTACGAACGCCGGGAGAACCTCGGCGCGCGGCTGCTTGCAAAGCTGGAATACCTGAACCCGGCGGGTTCGGTCAAGGACCGCATCGCCAAGGCGATGCTTGACGAGGCGGAGCGGGCCGGGCGGCTCGGGGAGGGCTCGGTGATCGTCGAGCCCACGAGCGGCAACACCGGCATCGGGCTGGCGGCGGCGGGCGCGGCGCGCGGCTACCGCGTCATCCTGACGATGCCCGAGACGATGAGCGTCGAGCGGCGCAGCCTGCTGAAGGCCTACGGCGCAGAGCTGGTGCTCACCGACGGCGCGCTCGGCATGAAGGGCGCGATCGCAAAGGCGCAGGAGATCGCCGCCGCGACCCCGAATTCCTTTATCCCCGGGCAGTTTGAAAACCCCGCGAACCCCGCCGCGCACCGCGCCACAACCGGCCCGGAAATCTGGGAGGACACCGGCGGCGAGGTGGACGTCTTCGTCGCGGGCATCGGCACCGGCGGCACGATCACCGGCGTCGGCGAGTACCTCAAATCGAAGAACCCGGCGGTCCGGATCGTCGCGGTGGAGCCGTCCGGCTCCCCCGTCCTCTCGGGCGGAAGCGCCGGCCCCCACAAAATCCAGGGCATCGGCGCCGGCTTCGTCCCCGACACTCTCAACACGGCGGTCTACGACGAGATCATCACCGTCGAAAACGAGGACGCGTTTGCCGCCGGGCGGGAGATCGCGCGGCGGGAGGGGGTGCTCGTGGGCATCTCGTCGGGCGCGGCGGTGTGGGCGGCGGCGCAGCTCGCGCGCCGTCCCGAATACAGCGGAAAGACGATCGTCGTTCTGCTGCCCGACACGGGCGACCGCTATCTCTCCACCCCCCTCTTTTCGGGGGAATAACAGCACCCCAGCAGAGGCGGCCGGAAGGGACTTCCGGCCGCCTCGCTTTTGTGGTAAAATGGTGTCATCATCCGGACAAGGAGGCGTCGGCATGTATGAACTGATCCGGGCGGGGGAGCAGACGTGGTATATCGACTGTCCCGCGAAGATGGGGCTTTTTCTCGCGGAGGACGGCGCGTGGCTGATCGACAGCGGCAACGACAAGGACGCGGGGCGCAGGGTGCGCAAGCTGCTCGACGCCAACGGCTGGACGCTGGCGGGCATCCTCAACACCCACTCGAACGCGGACCACATCGGCGGGAACCGGTTTTTGCAGGACCGGTACCACTGCCCCGTCTATTCGACGCCCGCGGAGAACGCCTTGATCCGCGCCCCGCGGCTCGAGCCCTCCTTCCTCTACGGCGGGTATCCCTGCAAGGCGCTTTGCAACAAGTTTTTGATGGCGCAGGAGAGCGCGCCCTCCCCCATCGAGGGCGCCCCGCTGCCCGAAGGGCTTGAGGTTTTCCCGCTGCCGGGACATTTCTTCGGGATGGTCGGCTTTCGCACGCCCGACGGCGTCTGTTTCCTCGCCGACTGCCTCTCCGGGGAGGCGGTCCTCGAAAAATACCACGTCGGTTTCATCTACGACGTGCGCGCCTACCTCGAGACGCTCGACTGGGTGGAGACGCTCGAGGCGAAGCTCTTCGTCCCCGCGCACGCCCCCGTGGCGGAGGATATCCGCCCGCTCGCCGCGCTTAACCGCGCCAAGGTCCAGGAGATCGCCGGACGGGTGCTCGCCATCTGCGCCGAGCCCCGCACGCCCGACGAGGTCATCCGGGAGGTGTTCTCCGTCTATGGGCTCACGATGGATTTCAACCAGTATGTCCTCGTGGGCAGCACGGTGCGCTCCTATCTCAGCTACCTCTGCGACGAGGGGCTGGTCGCCGCGCGGTTCGAGGACAACCGCCTGCTGTGGGAACGCGTCTGAACCGCCTGACCGCAGGCCCGGCGGCAAATAAAAACAACCAGTCCCAGGACTGGTTGTTTTTATCTGCCTTTACACGACGAAATCCATTTCGTCATGGCATCCCTTTCACCAGCTAAAAAACCAGCGCATACGCGCTGGTTTTTTAGGGTGTCAGTCATGGTGCGGGTAGAGGGGGTCGAACCCTTACGCCTTGCGGCACAGGATCCTAAATCCTGCGCGTCTGCCAATTCCGCCATACCCGCGCGGCGCCGCCGAACGGCGGCAGAATCATGATACCATTCCGCATCGCGGCTTGTCAACCGTCCCTTCGGAGCACGCCCGATTCGAGCAGCGACTGCGCCGCGAGGATCACGCCCGTCTTGCCGCTCGGCCAGGTGAGCCCGCCCTGAAGCCACGCGGCATAGGGCTCGCGCATCGGCCCGTCGGCGGAGAGCTCGATCGACGCGCCCATCGTGAACGCGCCCGCGGCCATGATGACCTTGCTGTCGTAGCCGGGCATGTCCCACGCCTCGGGGGTGACGAACGCGTCGACCGGCGCGCCCTTCTGCACCCCACGGCAGAAGGCGGAAAGCCCCTCGGGCGTGCCGAGCTTCACCGCCTGGATGATGTCGGTGCGCGGCGCGTCAAAATGCGGATAGACCTCGAAGCCGAGCCGCTCGAAGAGCGCCGCGGAGAAGACGGCGGTCTTCAGCGCGGCGGCCACCACGGTGGGCGCGAAGAAGAGCCCCATAAACATCCCGCGCAGCTGCCCGAGGGTGCATCCGACCTCCTTGCCGACGCCCGGCGCGGTCAGCCGGCAGGCGCACTGCTCGATCAGGTCGGCGCGCCCCGCGATATAGCCGCCCGTCTTGGCGATTCCGCCGCCCGGATTCTTGATGAGCGAGCCGATGACGAGGTCCGCGCCCGCCTGCGTCGGCTCGCGGCGCTCGACGAACTCGCCGTAGCAGTTGTCCACGACGATCAGCGCGCCGGGGTTGGCCTCCCGCACGATGCCCGCGATCCTTTCGATTTGCGCGACGCTCAGCGATTCCCGCAGCGAATAGCCGCGCGACCGCTGCAAATACGCCATCCTCGCCCCCTTCACCGCGGCCGCCATACGCGCGTAGTCGGGGGACCCGTCGGGCAGCAGGTCAAGCTGCTCGTAGCGAATGCCGAACTCCTTGAGCGAACCGTGCCCGCCCGGCACAATGCCAATCACCGGCTGGAGGGTGTCGTAGGGCAGTCCGGTCAGCGACACCATCCGGTCGCCCGGCCGCAACACCCCGAAGAGCGCGGTCGTGATCGCGTGGGTGCCCGAGACGAAATTGTGCCGGATGAGCGCGTCCTCCGTCCCCATCACCCGCGCCAGCACCCGGTCGAGCACCTCGCGGCCCCGGTCGTCGTAGCCGTAGCCGGTTGTGCCCGCAAAGTGGCTCTCGCTCACGTTGTTTTCGATGAAGGCGGAGAGCACCTTCATGCCGTTATACTCCGCGTTGCCGTCGATGCGCGCGAACGCCTCGCGGCAGGTCTCCTCCGCCTCTTCCGCCATCCGCGCGATAGATGGATCGATGTGAAAAAACTGTTCAACCATACCTCCGGGGGAAACTTTTGAGAAAGTTTCCCCCAGCCCCCCTTCAAAACGTTTTATTCGGGCGTATCTCGTCCCGAAAACCGACCGCGCCCCCCGACCGCACCAGGGAACCCTTCTAAAACTTTTCATTCGGGCGCGCCTCACGTTAATAGCCAGCCTCGTCCCCCGACCGCCTCAGTTCCGCCGCACGGTACGAGCGTGCGGAGAACCCCCCGCGCCCTGCCTGCGCCAAAAGCTTTGAAGGATTCTAAAGGGAACTTTCTCGAAAGTTCCCTTTAGACCATAAGCCCGCGTCCTCATAGCCGCAGGCGCGGTGGAAGGCCGCGATCCCGTCCTCCGCGGTCAGCAGCCAGGGCTCGAGGCCCTGCGCAAGCGCGGCATTTGTCGCGTGCGCCATCATCCGGCGGGCATAGCCCCGCCCCCGGCAGGCCGGATCGGTCGCCAAACCCGCCAGAATCGCGCGGGAGGCGTCCTTAAAGTAAATACCAATTGTTGAAACGATACGCTCATCTACTTTTAGTATGTAAATATCCGCCAGTCCGTGCCGCCGCTTGTGGGAAACCTCGGTGAGCCACGCGGCATAATCGGTGCGCGCGGCGAACGCCGGGTCGGCCGCGCAGAGCAGCGCATAGACGGCTCCCAGGTCCTCGGCGGGCGCGGCAGTCCCCGGGGGAACGCCGTCCGCGCAGGGCGCGGCCGCGGCGGGGCGGGCGTCCGCCGGGGCGGAACGCCCGCCCCACCGCAGGATTCGCGACGAGCGAAGCCCGCCGCGAATCACGGCGTTCACCCGTTCGCAGAGCGCCCGCTCCCCCTCGTAGGAGCGGCAGCCGACGGCCGCGAGGAAGGCGGCTAGCTCGTCCGCATCGGCCGCGGCGTCCGCCGCGAGGGTGACGGCGCCGTCCAGCCGGGACACCGCGCCCACGGCGCGGTCCCCGTCAAGCAGCAGCCAGAGGTCGAGCACCCCGTCCGAAAGGCCATAGGTTTGATACTGCGAGTATATTTTTGTTCCAAATATACCGAATTTGCCAACCGACGCCTCAAAAAGAGCCGCCCATTCGCCACCGGCATAGCGGATCATCCGCCGAAATCGGCGGCCAGCGCGCCGAGCAGCCGGAGCGTCTCGTCCACGTCGAACCGGTTGACGACACAGGAGGGGGTGTGCAGATAGCGGCAGGGCACCGACACGGCGAGCACCCGCGCGCCCCTGCCCGCGACCTGGACCGACCGCGCCTCGTTGCCGCCGTAGACGCCCTCCTTGGGCTGGCAGGCGATGCCGCCCGCCTTCGCCGCAGCGAGCGCGCGGCGGTAGAGGTCCATGTCGTAGACGGTGCCCTTGTCCATGAAGGATAGGACGGGGCCTTTTTTCAGGGAGCAGACCACCTTTTCGGGCGGGGTGCCGGGGATGTCGCAGGCGGTCGTCGTCTCGACGGCGACCGCGATCTCCGCACCCGCCTGATAGGCCGCGGTGCGCGCGCCCGTCGTGCCCGTCTCCTCCTGTACGGTGAAGGCGAAATGGGTGTCGTAGGCTAGCTCCGACCCAATCAGCTCGACGAGCAGCGCGCAGCCGACCCGGTCGTCGAGCGCCCGCCCGCGCAGGAAGCCGTCCCCGAAGGCGGTGTATTGGGAGGTGAAGACCGCGCGGTCCCCCAGTGCGACACGGGTAAACGCGTCGTCGCGGTCCTTCGCGCCAATGTCGATGAAGAGCGCGTCGGGCTCGGGGGCCTTGTCCCGCTCGTCGGCGGACTTCATGTGCACCGCCTTGGAGCCGATCACGCCAAAGGTCTCCCCGATGCGCACCGATTTGCCGGGGAGCACCCGGCGGTCGATGCCGCCCACGGTGGTAAATTTGAGCAGGCCGCTCTCCTCCACCCAGGTGATGATCAGCCCCACCTCGTCCATGTGGGCCGAAAAGAGGAGCGGATGGGCGGGGGCCTGTTTCCCTTTTTTAAAGGCGAGGATGTTGCCGAGCGCATCCACCTTGTAGATACAGTGTCCCTCGATCATTTTGAGGATTTCATACCGCACCGGCTCCTCGCAGCCGGACACGCCGGGAAGGGCGCTCAATTTGGCAAGGTTCTCATAGAGCATCACCGGACACCTCCAAACGCGTCCGCCACATAGGCGGCGATCAATTCGGCGGCCGCCTCCACGTCGGAGACGTGGACGACCTCGACCGGCGTGTGCATATACCGCTGGGGGATCGAGACAAGCGCGCAGCGCACCCCCGCGCCCGAAACGGCGATGCCGTCGATGTCGGTGCCGGTGCTCCCGCCCATGACCTCGACCTGGAAGGGGATGTTTTCCCGCACGGCGACCTCCCGCAGGCGGGAGGACATGCCGTTGTCGATGACCGGCGCGACGCCGACCATCGGGCCGCCGCCCATCTCGCCGCACTTGGCGCGCGGGCAGTCGGGCGCGTGCCCGAAGGAGACGTCCACCGCCACCGCGTGGGTGGGCGAAAGGATGTTCGCGGCGGTGGCCGCGCCCTGTCCGCCGACCTCCTCGAGGGTGGTCAGCGCGACGGACAGCCCGCAGGAAAGCTCCCGTCCCGCCAGCTTTTCCGCGGCCAAAATGACCGCCGCGCAGCCGGCGCGGTCGTCGGCGGCACGTGTGCTGATCCGGCCGTTCATCAGTTCCCGCGCCTCACAGCAGAAGGTCACGCGGTCGCCCGGCGTGATCCTTTCCCGCGCTTCTTCGGCCGAAAGGCCCACGTCGATCGAAATGTCCTCGATCTTGGGCAGGTGGGTGTCGTCGGAATTGAGGTGGGGCGGCACGGTGCAGACGACGCCGGGCAGCTCGCCCTTTGCCGTGTGCACGACGACCTGCGCCGCGAGCAGCAGCGCGCGGTCGATGCCGCCGACGTTCGAGACGCGCAGAAAGCCGCCGTCGTCGATGTAGGTGACGATCATGCCGACGCTGTCGATGTGGGCGGTGAGCATCACATGCTCGCCCGAAGCGGGGACCGGCTTGATCCGGCAGAGCAGCGAGCCGAGCGGCGCGCGCTCACATGCGCCGAGCGGCGCGAGCATTTGCCGCGCCGCTTCCACCGCCCCATCCTCCCCGCCGGACACGCCGAGCGCGCCCGCGAGGGTTAATATCTGTTCCGTGGTGGTCATGGGAACCTCCTGTATTTTCAAATTCATTTTCCGTTCAAAGCGCGTTCACGAGTTCCTTGAAGCGGCGGCCGCGCGTGCCGTAATTGGGGAACATGTCGAAGCTCGCGCAGGCGGGCGAAAGCGAGACGATGTCGCCCGGTCCGGCGGCCTCCGCCGCCTTTTTGACCGCCTCCTCGAGGCTTCCGGCGCGAAGGATCGCGAGCTCCGCCGGGTCGAACCCCGGATAGGCGCGCACCTCCGCCTCGATCGTGTCGGCGGTCGCGCCGATCAGGATGAGCGTCTTGACCCGTTCCACCAGCTTGGGGATGAGCGGGTCGAAGGGGATTTTTTTGTCGTAGCCTCCCGCGATGATGACGAGCTTCTGGTCAAAGCTCTCCAGCCCGGCGATCGTGCGGGTGGGTGTGGTGGCGATCGAATCGTTGTACCAGCGCACCCCGTCCTTCTCCCGGACGAACTCGATGCGGTGCTCCACCCCGTCGAATTCGACCGCGACGTTGTAGATCGCCTCCCGGTCGACATAGCCCCAGGTGGCGCAGATCGCGGCGAGGTAGTTTTCGATGTTGTGCAGGCCGGGGAGCTTGATCTCGGCGGCGTGCATGATCTTGATGCGCTCGCCGTTCACCGACATGTAGATAATGCCGTCCTCCCCGAGAAACGCGCCGGTGCGCACCGGGCGCTTGACCGAGAACTCGAAGAGCTGGCCCCGCACGCATTCGGGGTTGGCGAAGGAGGCGGCGACGTCGTTGTCCACGCCGAGCACGGTGCGGGAAAACGCCCCCTGGTGCGCGAAGATGTTGCGCTTGGCGTCGATATATTCCTGCATATCCTTGTGCACGTCGAGGTGGTTGGGGGTGATGTTGGTGACCACCGCGATGTCGGGGCTCTCCCGCATCGAGATGAGCTGGAAGCTCGACAGCTCCGCCACCGCGAAGTCCCCCTCGCGAATGTCGCGGATGAGCGGCATGAGCGCGCGGCCGATGTTGCCGCCCACATGCACCCGCCTGCCCGCCTCCTTGAGGATTTCGGCGATCAGCGTGGTGGTGGTCGTCTTGCCGTCGCTGCCGGTGATGCCGATCGTCTTGCAGGGGCAGAGGTCGAAAAAGAGCTCCATCTCGCTCGTGACGGCGACCCCGTCGCGGCGCAGCCGCTCCAGCACAGGGTGGTGGAACTTCATCCCCGGCGTGCGCAGGACGATGTCCGCGTCGATGTTTTCGAGATAGTCCTCCCCGAGGCGGAGCTTGACCCCGCGCGCCTCAAAATTGTTGCAGATCGCCTCCCCCACCTCTTCGCGGGTGCGGCGGTCGTGCGCGGTCACCTTCGCGCCGTAGTCGTTCAGCCGGCTGATGAGGTCGCTGTGGCTCACGCCGATGCCGATGACGGAGATTTTCTTGCCCTTGATGCCGTGGAAAAAGCGGTCTACCCTGCTGTCCATAAGCTGCCTCCAATTTCGCCCTGGAATTCGTTTGAACGTTCCTATTATATTCGCTATACCCCGATTTATCAAGCGGATTTTGTTGCAGCGGCGCTTTTCATTGCCGCCCAGTGGGCGGCGGAGCTTGTCGGCTGCCCGCCAACAGGAGGCCTTCTTAGATTTGCCGCTCGGGGAGCGGCGGAGGTTTTATCGCCCTCCTTCGGAGGGCTGAGAGGAGCCGCCTTCGGCGGCAGGGGATTGCCGGGTCCCGCCCCGGCGGGCGGGGTACTTTCTTTGCGTCAAA
>NZ_DBMDHH010000033.1:0-33421 GCF_057433415.1 Anaerotruncus sp.
CCTGCGCGCGTTCCGTCGCCGCGGCGAGGACCTTCGCATGCGTGCCCGCCACGACGGCCACGATCGCGTCGAGGGTGTCCATCCCGCTGTAGCCGATCTGCCCGATGTCGCCGACATAGGGGGCGACGTAGTCGGCGCCCGCCGCGGACGCGAGGAGCGCCTGCGCCGCGGTCGTCACGGTGGTGATGCAGATCTCGTTGTCGAACAGCTTTTCCGCGCGGATTTTGTGAAACGCCCGGAACCCCTCCACGCAGGCCGGGATCTTGACGACCACCCTCGGGCTGATGGCCGCGTAGGATACGGCCATCTCCACCATCCCATCGCAGTCCATCGCGTTGGCCTGCGCGAATACGGGGTAGCCGGGGAACGCCCGGCAGATGTTGGCAATCGTCCGGACCGGCGGCGCGGACTCCCTGGCGAGGATGGCGGGATTCGTCGTGATCCCGCTGAGGACCCCCAGCTCATCCATTTTTTTGAGCGTCTCAATATTGGCGCAGTCTGCGTAAAGCAGCATCAGATTTTCCCTCCCGTGTAGTGGTCCAATTTTTTGACAAGCTCGCGTGAAAGGTCCCTGAGGTCCCAGATGGGGAGGCACTCCCCGATCGCCTGGACCTCCTCGAGCTCTCGGAAGACGTCCTGCGGGAGCGGCCCCTTTTCGGCCGACTCGATGTTCTGCCGGACGTGGGCGAGCTCCCGCGCGCCCGCGACGTGCGTGGCGATCTCCTCGTGGTTTATGATATACCGGATCGTCAGTTCGGGCAGGGAGATGCCCGTCTCGTCGGAAATCCGGTAAATCCGTTCCAGCTTCTTCACGACGTTTTGGACCCGTTCGTCCTCGATCGGCTTTAGAAGCTCCATCCACCTCCGGTCCTTGACGATCAAAAACGGTGTGTTCTGCCCGAAGCCGCCCCCGAGCGCGACGCCCACGCCCTGCTCCACGCACGCCGGGATGAGCTCGTCGTAGATGGGCTTTGAAAGGAGGCTCATCCCCCCCGCCGGGAGCACGAAATCGAACTTGCCCGACTTCACAAGCCGGGCGAGGCCGTGGTAGTCCCATCCGCCGAAGCCGACGCTCCTGACCAGGCCCTCCTTCTTCGCCTCGAGCAAAAACTCGATCGCGGCTCCCGACGCGGTCTCATAGTCGATCTGCCACTGCGGCCAGTCGGGCTCGTGGATATTGAAGATGTCAATGACGTCCTTCTGCAAAAGCCACATGCTGTGCTTGAGCGCCCGCATCATTTTGACCGGGTCCACGAACGCCTCGGCGCAGGTCTGCCGCACCGTGTTGGCGTACTCCTCCTTGACCGACCTTTCGAAGTAGCCCATCTTTGTCGAGCAGCACAGCCGGGGATTATCCCGGTGGCGCGCGAGCGCCCTGCCGAGCAGCTCCTCGCTCTCCCCCCAGCCGTACATCTCAGCGGTGTCGTAATAGGTGATCCCGTTGTCCATGGCGTAGTCCAGAATCTCATACGCCGCGTCCTGCATCACGTTGAATTCTTCCGTGAACTGGTAGCATCCCAGACCGAGAACGGAGACGTCCATTCCCGTTTTTCCCAACCTGCGTTCAATCATTTTGCGGCTCCTATCGATACGAATTCATCATCGAAAGCGCTGCCAGCCGGCCCGGCAGCCGTTGACGGGCTGCTCCGGGCCGGCCGGTGCTGCGGGGGCTTCGGGTCAGGCGATCCCCCCGTCGTACAGATCCACGAGCGCCTTCTCGAGTTTTTGATAGTCTTCGGGCCTCAGCGGCTGGAACGGCTTGATGCAGTTGCCGCAGTCGATCCCCTGGAGCTTGAGCACGCCCTTGATGGCGGGGAAGATCCCGATTTCGAGAAGGGTCCTGATCATCCCGTTGCCCTTGCCCTGAAGGTACCTCGCCCGCTCCATGTCCCCCGCGTCAAACGCCTTTTTGAGCTGGACGAACACGTCGGCCATGATCGAGAAGGTGCTGCCGATCGACGCCCTGACGCCGACAGAAAGCGCCGGAAGCAGGATTTCGTCATGCCCGTTGAACACGGCCTTGTCCCGGCAGGTCCTCACCAGCGCCTCCGTCTGCATGAGGTCCATGGTCGTCTGCTTGACGCCGACGATCCCGTCGTGCGCGAGCAGCTCGACCAATTCCTCCGTCCCGAAGGAGACGCCGCTCATTTTGGGGATGTTGTAGAGGATCACCGGCATACCGGAGGCCTCCGCGATGTCAAAATAGTACTGCACGATCTCCCGCTTGGAGTAGGAGAAATAAAAGGGCGGGACCGCGGAGATCGCCGTTACGCCGCATTCCGCCGCCGCGTTCGCCATCTTGATGCTGGCACGGGTCGAGAAGGTCCCGATGTTCGCAATGACGTCGCACCTTCCGTCCACGATCGCGCAGACGGCTTTGATCAGCTGCACCCGCTGCTCATCCCGCAATAGGAAGGATTCGCCGGTGCTGCCGCTGACGTAAAACCCCGACACCCCCTGCCCAATGGTCTTTTCGATCACCTGCGCCAGGGCCTTTTCATTGATCTCCTCATTTTCATCGATCGGGGTGATGATCGCCGGATAGATTCCTTCAAACTGTTTCATCATTCCGTTCCCTTTTACTGGTCCAGCTCAGGAACCAGGACGACCTTCGCCGCCTCCCGGTTGGTGAACATCTCAAAGCCCTCCCTCCATTTGGAGAGCGGCAGCTTGTGGGTCACGATCGGGTCCATGTTGACCCGCCCTTCGCGGTAGAGGGCCAGCGTGTTCCGCCAGGAGGTGTGGTCATAGCCCATGTGCCCGATGAAGGTGACGCCCTTGTGGCCCATCAGGTCCGCGGGGTCCTCCTCATAGGAGACCGCCGTCCGGGTGTAGCCCACCATGATGAACGCGCCGCCCGGACGCAGCATCCGCACCGCCTCCGGCAGGATGTTGGCGGAACGCGACGCGCAGTTGATCACGGCCGCGACCCCGTCTTCCCCACAGATCTCCTTCACCTTCCTGACGACATCCGGGTCGTCCGCCATCAGGATGTCGGTGGCGCCCAGCTCCTCGCAGATCGGGTTCCTCGTGGGGGCGCTCCTTCTGGTGCCGATCACGATGATCCGCGCCGCGTTGATCAGCCGGGCGATCAGCACGCTGAACAGCCCCAGCGGGCCGTTGCCGTAGATCACCACGTTGTCGCCCGGAAGGACCTTCGCCTCCTGTACGATGGCCTTGTACGCGTTGCAGATGGGGTCCATGACCGCCGCGTGCTCAAACGGCATGTTGTCGGGAATCCGGCGGATGCTGGCGGGGTCCCGCTGGAGGACGACCCCCGGAATCCGCACGTACTCGGCCATGCCGCCGTCCATGTCGCCGCCGATGCCCTTGCGCTCGGGGCAGAGCAGGAAATTGCCCGTCTCGCAGGCCGGGCAGTGGCCGCACACGTAGCCGGTGTTGTCCGAAACCACCCGGTCGCCGACCTTCCAGCCGGTGACGTTCCTGCCCACCTCATAGACCTCGCCCGCGAATTCATGCCCGATGACCATCGGGTAGGTGTAGTTTTTGTATTTCGCCTCATCCGGGCCGTACAGGAGCGGCATATCCGAGCCGCAGATGCCCGCCGCCTTCACCTTGAGGACGATATCGTTGTCGCCGCACACCGGGTTGGGGACGTCCGTGTACTCCAGATGGAACGGTCCGTACGCTGTTTTTGCAACTGCTTTCATTTCTTTACCTCCTATGTCTTCCTGGGACTTATGACGAAACTGCATTAACAGTTTGTTTTCCTGGTCGGTTTCTCTTGCAATACTTATTATTTTGTCTTATAATAATATCTAGAATAATCGCGAAGGTGAATGATATGAGTAAAGTCAGTACCGTCAATCAGGTGAAGGAGCACAACATCGCCCTGGTCCGCGACGTCATCCACAGCTCCGTGGAGTTCACGAAGCATTCCGTCGCCCAGGCCACGGGGCTCAGCATCGCCACCACGAACAGCATCCTCAACATGCTCTGCGAGGCCGGGGAGATCGTGGCCATCGGCAACGTCTCCTCGACGATCGGCCGCCCCGCCGCCAAATACGCATACAACCGGGATTACGCCCACATCTGCTGCGTCTTCCCCTCGTCCGCCGGGAGCCAGCGCTACCTGTTCTATTCGGTGTTCGACCTGCTCGGCAACTCGGTCGAGCAGAACCAGGTGTGGCTGGAGGACGTGACCTACGAAAGCTTCGAGGAGCTGCTCGGCTCTCTGCTCGAAAAGGACCCCGGCATCAAAAAGGTCAGCATCGGAATCCCCGGCTATTACGACAACAACCACATCCACTCCTGCACCATGACGGGCCTGAACGGCTGCGACCTGACCGGGAAGCTCAGCGAGCGGTTTCCCTGCGAGTTTCTCATGGAAAACAACATGAACGCCATCGCCTACGGCCTTTACGACGCCAGACGGGAGCATGGCCACGCCCCCACCGCGCTCGTCGTCGTCTCCTTCTTTGAGGGCAGCGGCCCCGGCTCCGGGATCATCATCGACGGCAAGATCTATCTCGGCAAGAGCAATTTTGCGGGGGAGGTGGTCTTCCTGCCCTACCAGGACGGCAACATCTACGACCTCGTGAACCAGGGGCCGGAATCCATCGTCAAAAGCACCGCGCAGGTGGTCAGCTCCTACTGCGCCATCCTGAACCCCGAGACCTGCGTCCTCACGGGGGAAAACCTCAGCGCGGACATGTGCGGGCCGATCCTCGACCGCTGCAAGCACTTTATCCCGGAGCAGCACCTGCCCGAGCTGCTGTATGTATCCAACTATAACCAGTACTACCAGAACGGGCTCTTCCGGATCGCGTTAAACAACCCCTACCATTGACCGCCCCGGAAGAGAGATGACGCTGTCAAGTGAAATACCGAAACATTTCATTGACAACGTCACCGCAACACCGGGACCGTGATTCCGCAACCGGAATCCCCCGCCGCTTGAAACGCCGGAACTTTTCCCGCCGCACCGATGACGACGGCTCGGGCCGTCGCCATCGGTGCGTTTTTCCGCCATGCGGGAGGACCGGCTATTTTGTGCGCGCCCGATTTTGCAATCAGGCGTCAGATTTTCTCATCATACTCGTTGATGAAGTCCATGTTGAGCTTCAGGCCCAGACCCGGAAGGTCGGGGATTGTCATGAAGCCGTGGTCCGGCTTCGGCGCGTCGAGATAGGTGTCGGCCGTGATCCCCTCGAACAGCTTGAGCCTCTCGAGGAAGGGCGCGTTGCCGAACGCGCTGACCAGGTGGATGTGGATGTTTTCCATCGCGTGCGGGGCGAACTTCACGTTGAACGCCTGGGTGAGCGCGCCGATTTTCAGCATCTCGGTAAATCCGCCCGCGCGGGTCCCGTCCAGCTGCACGATGTCCGCGCAGCCGTTGACGAGAAGGTCCCTCGCCCCATACTTGGTATATTCCTGCTCGCCGGTCGCGAGCGGGAGGTCGGTGGAGTTCTTAAATTTGACGAGGCCCGGGATGTCGTCGGCAAAGACCGGCTCCTCGAGGAACATGACGTCGTAGTCCTTGACCCGGTTGGCGAACCGCGCGCCCGTCGCCGCGTCCCAGCAGTTGTTCGCGTCCAGCATGATGCCGATCTCCGGCCCCACGGCCTCGCGCACCTTGCGGACCCGCTCCAGGTCGCGGTTGGTGTTGTGCCCGCCTTCCACGCCGACTTTGAATTTGATCTTCGAGTATCCGTCGGCCTTGACCAGATTGACCATCTCTTCCACGAGCTCCTCGTCCGAGTAGGAGGTCCACCCGCCGCTCCCGTAAACGGGAATTTTGGTCTCGGTGCCGCCGAACATCTTAAAAAGAGGCATGTTGAGGATCTTGCCCTTGAGGTCCCACAGCGCGATGTCGATCGCCGAGAGGGCGCAGAACATCAGGCCTTTGCGGCCCACGCCGCGGAGGTAGGCTACGAGTTCGTTCCAGATGACCTCCGTCTCAAACGGGTCCCTGCCGATCAGCTTGGGCTTGATGTTCTTTTCGATCATCAGCTTGGTGGCCTCGCCGCCGACCTCGTGGTAGGTTACGCCAAAGCCCTCGATTCCGTCGTCCGTCGTAATGCGGACGATTGTGAAGCCGACGGTCTCGACCTTTCTTGTCGCATCCGCAAAGCCGCCTGAAATCGGCTTGGATACAAGATGCACTTTGATATCCCGAATCTTACTGTTTTGCATATCATATCTCTCCTGTACGATTAAACTGCCTGGACGGTCCTGGCCTTCCTGTTGCTTGCATAGGCGTCGAGGGCGATTGCAAACAGCAGAACGCCGCCGCGGACAATGTACTGGAACGCCGGGTCAAGGTTCATCAGGCTCATGCCGTTGTCGAGCGCCGCCATGATCAGCGTGCCGGCGACGGCGCCGGCCACGGTGCCGCGTCCGCCCGTGATTGCGGTGCCGCCGACCACGCAGCCCGTGATGGCGGTGAACTCATACCCATTGCCGCCCGCGGTGGTCGCCGCGCTCAAACGCCCCACGTATACGAGGGCCGCCGTCGCAACCACGACCGCATGGAGGACATAGAGCTTTAAGAGCTCCTTGGAGACGTTGATGCCGGAGAGGGCCGCCGCGTCCTTGTTGCCGCCGATCGCGTAGACGTACCGGCCGAACTTGGTGTTGTTGCTGACGTACGAAACGATGATCGTCAGCACAAACAGGATGATCATCGCATAGGCAAAGCCCTTGTAGCTGTAGAGGATGACCGTGACGGCCGCCGCGAGGATCGCGATGAGCGCCATCTTGGGAACGAGCTTCATCCAGTTTTTCTCGCTGAGGCCCTGCTTGATGCTCTTCTTTTCCTTCGCCACCGTAAAGGCGATGTAGGCGATGATGATCAGGGCGCCCAGAATCAGCGTGGTGTCATTGTGCGTCCCGCTGATCGAGGGCATGTAGCCGTTGCCCATCTCCGCGATGATCCCCTTGACCGGGCCGACCATGCGCCCGTCGCTGATATACTGGTTGATCCCGAGGAAGACCAGCTGGGTGGCCAGGGTGATGATGAACGCCGGCAGCTTCATGTAGCCGACCCAGAAGCCGTGCCACAGGCCGGTGATGATCGCGATCGCAAAGACGATCAGGACCACCACGATCGACGGCACCGAGCCGTAGTTGACCTGGATCAGCGCCGCGACCATCGCGAGCATGCCGAGGTAACGGCCCGCGGAAAGGTCCGCGTTGCCCGTGATGATGACCAGGCACATGGTGATGGCGATGATCGAGCATGTCGCACCCTGCATCAGAAGGTTCGACAGGTTGCGGACAGTCAAGAACATGCCGCCCGTAAAGATCTGAAAGAGTCCAAAAATTACGATTGCCTCCAGAACCAGGCTGTTCTGGTAAAACAGGGCAAACAAGTCGACTTTTTTCTTGGTTTTCGTCATGTCGTAACGCCTCCCGTTGCAGCCAAAGCCACATCTTCCTGAGTGATATTTCTCGCCGAATTATCAAATTCCGCGCTGATCCTGCCCTCCCGCATGACGTAGATGCGGTCGCTTATCCCGAGGATCTCCGGCAGCTCGGAGGAGATCATGATGACCGCGATCCCCTGGGCCGCCATCTGGTTGATCAGCTGGTAGATCTCCGTCTTGGCGCCGATGTCGATGCCCCTGGTCGCCTCGTCCAGAATCAGGACCTTCGGCTCCGTCATGAGGGCCTTGGCCAGGCAGACCTTCTGCTGGTTTCCGCCCGAGAGGTTGCCCGCCCTCTGGAGAATGGACGGCGTCTTGATCCGCAGCTTTTTGACCATCTCTTTCACTTTGCCGTACTCTTTGTCGCGGTTGATGAAAAGGCCGTTGTTGATGTACTTGTCAAGACTGGAGAGCGAAGCGTTATAGGCAATGTCCGAGGTCAGGACAAGCCCGTAGCGCTTGCGGTCCTCCGAGGAATAGAACACGCCGGCCTTGATCGCCTCGTTGGAATTCTTGAAGCGCTGCCTCTGCCTGCCCCTGTATTCGAGCTTTCCGGTGATGGCGTCATCGAGCGCGCCGAAGATGCTCATCCCCAGCTCGGTGCGTCCCGCGCCGATCATTCCCGCCAGGCCGATGACTTCGCCCTCGCGGACCTCAAGGTTGATGTCCCGGACGATCCATTTGTTGTTGATGCCGTCGAACACCGACCAGTCGGAGACCTTCAGCGCCACCTCCCCGATCGGGCAGCTGCGCGGCTCGAAAAGGGTCTTAAGCTCGCGGCCGACCATGCCGCTGATCAGCGTGTCCTGGGAATATTCCCTCGCCGGCCTGGTTTCCACCGTCTGGCCGTCGCGCAGGATCGTGACCGTATCGGCGATGCTCAGGACCTCGCCGAGCTTGTGGGAGATGAAGATGATGCTCATCCCCTTATCCCGCAGGCCGCGGACCAGCTCCAGGAGGTTTTCGGAGTCGTCCTCCGGCAGCGGCGCCGTCGGCTCGTCAAGGATGAGGATTTTGCAGTTTTTGTTGAGCGCCTTGGCGATCTCCACAAGCTGCTGCTGCCCGATGCCCAGATTTCCGACCCTCGTCTTGGGGTTCACCTTCAGTTTCAGCTCGTCGAGCAGTTCCTTTGCCCTGTCATATTCGAAATCCCAGTCGATGAGACCGCTCTGGCAGACCTCATCTCCCAAAAAAATATTTTCACATACAGTTAAGGTTTGGATCAGGCCGAGCTCCTGGTGGATGATTGCGATGCCGGCCGCTTCACTCTCTTTGATGCCTTTGAAGCTGACTTTTTCTCCATTCAGAATGAGTTCGCCTGAATAATCGGTATACTCACCGCTCAGGACCTTCATAAGGGTTGACTTACCTGCGCCATTTTCGCCTACAAGTGCATGGACTTCCCCACGCCGGACGTCAAACGTAACGTCGTCCAGAGCCTTGACTCCAGGGAACAGTTTTGTGATGTGATTCATCTGCAGGACATAATCTTCCATATATGTGCGCCCCTCCCTTCCTTTCATGATGATTTGTGGGGCTCCACCCGCAAAAGAGCGGAGCCCCACAATTCTTGCGGTTCAGTGATTCGTGCGAAATGCTGCCGTTTTAAAAGTGCTGGTCCCACCACTTCTGCAGCTTGCCGCAGATGAGTTCCGGCGTGGTGACCGCCGGGTCCGTGGTCCACATGACTTCGTTTCCGAAGTACCCTTTGTAGCGGTTGTCGTCGAACGTCTTGAGCATGGCGTCCAGATCCAGCTCGCCCTCGCCCGGGATCCGGTGCTCCCACGCCCCGGAGGGGAGCAGGCCGCCGTCCGTGTAGTGGACGTTGACGACCTTATCCGCGCCGCAGATGTCGTAGACATCCTGCACCGATTCGTTGGTCTGCGCCAGGCACATCAGGTCGATGGTGACCGCCATGTTGTCCGAGCCGCAGTCGCTGATCAGCTTCATGATCCGCTTGTGGTCGGTGATCACGGTGATATCCCTAGTGGTCGCCTCGTAGGTGATCGTCACGCCTTCCGTCTTTGCGATCTCCGCGAGCCTGCCCATCGAATCCACGGTGATGTTCCAGACGTCGTCGATGCTCTCGTCCATGTTTGCATAGCCCGGGAACACCAGCACGTAGGGCGCGCCGATGACGCCGGCCGTGCGGATGGCCTTTTCAAAATACCGGAAGGTACGCAGGCGGGTGGCGGGGTTTTTGGAGGAGAGGTTGGTCGGGTAGGCGCAGTTTTCGGGGTTAAGCTCGACCACGCTCAGACCGCGCTCATCCAGCTTGCGCTTGAGCACCTTCATGTCCGCATAGGTAATGTCGTCCATGCAGAAATGGGGCTCCGCGCCATAGAACTCCAGCTTGCCGGCGCCCAGCCGCTGCAGGGAATCCAGCGCATAATCCAGGGAATAGTCGATGTAGGGAAAGTTGGACAGGATGAACTGGTCCCTTGTCAGATTCTTAAATTTCATAGGATTACTCTCCGTAAACTTCCTCGTGCGTGAAGAGTCCGGCCGCGATGACCGTCTCGTCGATGTTGTCCTTGGTGACGACGACGCCGGGATAGCTCATGAACGGGATGGTCTGGCCGTCGCTGTTCACGTCGGTGCCGAAATCAGCCGCGGTCTTTTCGCCGAGGTAGTACTGGATGCAGGCTTCGGTGAAGAGCTGCGGATACTCGCTGCCGGCCTTCGCAACCGTGGAGACCTGGGTGCCCTGGACGATCCGCTGGCAGGCCAGCAGGTCGCAGTCCTGGCCGCAGACGAGGACCTTGCCCGCAAGCCCGGCGCCTTCCAGCGCCTGGATCGCGCCGCCAGCCATGCCGTCGTTCATGCAGAGGATCGCGGTCAGGCTGTCGCCGTACTCGGCGATCCAGTTCTCCGCGTAGCCCATGGCGGTCGCGGGATCCCAGTTGGTGGTCCACTGCTCGCCGATGACTTCCACGTCGCAGTTCTTCATGCTGTCGAGCATGCCTTCCTGGAACTTCACAACGCCGGTGCCGCCGGTGGAGTCGCCGTAGATGTACGCAACATTGCCGGTGATGTTCATGTCGCCGATCGTCTTGGTGATCAGCTGGCCGATCTCATAGAAGTCGTTGCCGCCGGTGAAGTCGGCGTAGGTGTCGCCCATGACCGGCTCGTAGTAGCAAACCAGGACGCCTTCATCGTGGGCGGCCTTCATGGCGTTGGTGATGGCGCCGGGCTCATTGCACTGTGCGATCAGGATGTCGATCCCCTGCGCGACCAGGTTCTCGATCTGACCGGCCTGCTTCTGCGCGTCATTCTCAGCGACCTGATAGATCAGCTCGACGCCCTGGTCCTTGCAGACCTGCTTGATAACGTTGAGCTCCTTCACCCAGCGCTCTTCCTGCTGCGTTTTCCAGGAGACGCCGATGACGATATCCTCTTTGGCCTTCACGGGCTTGCCGTTCCATCCGACATTGCCTTCCGCGGCGGGTTCGGCCGCGGGCTCGACCGCAGAATCGGCTGCGGACTCGGGAACCGCCTCATTCGTTGACTCGGGGGCCGCGTTGTTCGTAGCGCATGCGCTGAGAGAAACCAGCATTGCCATTGCAAGCACTACCGCCAAAAATTTCTTAAACATCTTTCAATCTCCTTTTCATTTTTCCCCGAAATAAATTTCAGGTATTTCGTGTCACAATTATAGCTAAATACTTGGAATAGTTCAATCAATTTTTGATTTTTTTACGAATTTATTTGATATTTCAGCCTTTTCGCCAAACCTGGTTCTGGGTTTTCATCCACTTTAACTATGATATTTTGTCAATATTATGGTAAATCGTCTATTTTGCATAATAATGTAGACGTTTTAGAAGTATTAATCAGTCAATAAATTTACAAATGTTATTTTTATACATTGACATTATATCAAATATTGATTGACATTTATTTTCTTTGAAGTATAATTTATTTACCGGAATGCAATAGTTTTTAATAACTGTTTCATGGAGGCTTTTCGGCTCTTTTTTCAAATTTGAACGAGACCCTCCTCACGCTACCCGATATCACCCCGCTGACCACTGGTAAAAAGAGAGGCGCCGTCAAAAACACAGCCCCCTCCTCTATCTAACAAAAACACCTTGATTTTCCATCTATTGGGATTTGTTGTGGGCGTTTTTTAAATTGATTGATATATTTATTTTATTCATTACTCGCTATTGATTTTTTATGGAAATAGGTTATACTAATTTGAGAAGATCGCTCTGTCCATTTTTTCTATTCGCTGCCGTCCAAATTTTTGTTGAGAGGAACATCTATCACACCATGCCAGACACAACGGGATCGAACAATTTCATAAACGATCAGATCGCGGAATTGATTATGGAGTGCATCGACGAGCACAAGAAGCTCCCCACGGAACAGGAGTTGATGGAGCGTTTCCAGATCAACCGGTTTGCTTTGCGCGAAATTTTGAACGCCTATGCCGTCAACGGCATCATCGTTTCGCAGCAGGGCAGCGGCCGCTATGCGCAGTTTCCGGATTTGGGCGTCCAGATCAAAAACATCTGGGCCCCGTTCATCAAGTGCCGGCCGTCTCTGCTGCTCGACTTTTTCGAGATCCGGAAATGTCTGGAGCTCTCGTCGCTCCCCATCGCCATGCAGAACCTGCGGCCGGACGACCTTTTGCAGCTGCGCCACCATACCGACGCGATGCTCAAATGCGCCCAGGCCGGCGAGTCGTTTGAAAGCTTCGACCGGGATTTCCACTGCACCCTCTTCGCCTGCACGGGAAACCTGTTTTTCAAGCAGCTGCTGACCGCTTTCTGGGACATCTGTGAGGATTCCATCATCTGGCCCTCCAGCAACGACCTTCTCTACGTCGCCCAGCAGCACATCGACATTCTCGAGGCGCTGGCCTGCCAGGACGAGGCGAGGGCATCCGAGCTTTTGAACATGCAGCTTGTCGAATCGCGTAACCAGATCGCGCTGGCGCTGGTGAAAGGAAGTCAGGAAAGCCCGCGTGAGCATAACGCCTTCGTCGCGCTTACCTGAGGCGCGAACCGTCACACGGATCGGTCCCGTTAAGCAATCAAAAAAACAGGCCGGAACGGCGCCGCGGATGCGGCGCCGTTCCGGCCTGTTTTGGTATTTCACGACGTGTCCGGAGACGGGATGCGTCCGGACAAAACCGAAGCCCGGCGGTTTCCCGCCGGGCGATGTTCGCGCCGCTTACGCGGAGCGCATGATTCCTTGGGACGAAATAGTGGATAAACGCCGCAGAAATCTTATTTCAGGAGTTTGATTTTGCCGAGCAGAGGAACCTCTTTCTCTTCCTCTTTGCAGGCGGCGACAAGGCCCATGATCCAGAAAATGAACACCACGATGCTGGCGATTCCGCCGATGATCGCACCGACGATGGTGATCCGGGCGATGATGCTGCACACGATGCCAGCCAGGAAAATGACAAGGGCCTGATTCAGGTGGAACTTCGCACCCTCCTTGTCGCCCGCGAAAAACGCGATGATCCAGCCGATCCAGGTGATGTACGCGACAATACCGGTCGTTTTTTTGTTCACGAAATAACCTCCTCAAAATTTCCCAAGGCTCCTCTTTATCTTACCCCATTCGACAGCAATTGTCAAAGGAACCTGCAAATTTTACAGGGGAATCTCATGAAAAGATATGCATAAAAATTTGTTCTTATGCATCGCGTGTGGGTTCGCAGCGGAAAAACGGCGTATATTTATTCCCCGCGGCCGCCCACCGCCCGGCTTAACGCCGGATAGACCGCGAGCGCCAGCGCGCCGCCGGCCAGCGCGGTCACAAACTGCGGCCAGGAAAACATCACCGACAGCATCTGCGCCTGCTTGGGCGGCACATTGGGGAGCATCCCCAGGATCGCCGGAACCGTCAGCCACAGCGCCGCACATTTCGCACCGGCGCCGATCAGCACGCCGGCCGCCCGCCGGCCCGTGCCGTGCAATTTCCCGAGGAAAAACCACGCCGCCGCGGCGATCACCGCGTTTCCAAGCGCGATCGCTGGTACGATGAAGGGCACCGGTGTCATGCCGAGCAGCGCCGCCAGAATCGACGAGACGACCCCGCAGGCCACCCCCGACCAGAGCCCCACGCTGGCCGCCGCCAAAATCAGGACCAGATTGACCAGCGAGCCGGTCACCAGCTGGTTGATGCTGAACGGCCCGGCGATCACCGCCCCCGCAGGCAGCATCCTGCCGACGATCTGCGCAAGCAGCACAAGCGCCGTGCACAGCGCCGTGCGGGTGATCCATTTTACCTTTTCATCCGTATGGGTCATTGGAACGCCTCCTCACGGGTATCATGATACTCAAAAGGGATCGTTTTTCAAGACTGTCGGGCGGCCTTTGCCCGCGGGACGGGAAACCGGAAAGATCTCACCTGCTGATCTCGTCGAGGGTGCGGTCGAAGGCGGGCAGATACTCCCGCAAAAAAATGTCGACGGCGGGGATCCCCATCTCACGCAGGGCGGCGAGCTGGGATTCGCGGGCGCTGAGGAAATCGTCGTTGCCCATGCGGATCTCCTCGATGCACTTGACGAGCGCGGAGAGCTTGTCCGCGGCCTTGACGAGCCGGCGGACCTGCGGGTCCTCCTCGAAGAAGCAGGGACGGTACCGTTCGGCCAGCTCGGAGGGCAGGGTGGCGAGCAGCCGGCCGGCGGCAGCCTCCTCGATGGCCTTGTAGCTCTCCTTGATGGCGGGATTGTGGTATTTGACGGGGGTGGGCAGGTCGCCGGTGAGGATCTCGCTGCAATCGTGGTAGAGGGCGCAGAGCACCACCCGCGCGGGGTCCGCCCCCTCGATGAGGGCGAGCGCGTGGGCGAAATAGGCGGTTTCGAGGGTGTGCTCGCTGAGGTTTTCGGTGCGGGAATTACGCATGAGGCCCCAGCGGCTGATGTATTTCATTCGGGAAAGCATCGCAAAAAATCCATAGGGTTCCATCATCCTGCTCCTTTCCTGGGCGGTCTTCTGCATCAAATGATACCATATCGGCCACTGAAAGAAAAGAAAGCCTTTGCAGGAAAATTTTCGGCGGGCTTTTAAACGCCGTCATTTGTGGTATAATTTAGTAAGGTATCTTCCCCCCATTTGTCAGCTTGGAGGTTTTGCAATGCCGCTCACGTCACAGACGCAGAATAAGGGCAGCTGCCGCAGGGCGTTTCTGATCGCACTGGTGACAGCCGCCGTCATCTTTCTCCCGTTCATCATCTGGGACAAGGGGTACTTTTTCTTTTACGGGGATTTTAACGTCCAGCAGATCCCGTTCTATAAGCTCGCCCACGAGGCGGTGCGGTCCGGGGATCTCTTCTGGAACTGGTATACCGACCTGGGCGCCAACTTTATCGGCTCCTACAGCTTCTACCTGCTTGGAAGCCCGTTTTTCTGGCTGACCCTGCCCTTCCCCACCTCCTTCGTCCCCCATCTGATGGGACCGCTGCTCATTCTCAAGCACGCCTGCGCCGCTTTCACCGGCACCCTCTACCTCAAGCGGTTTGTGAAGGAACGCGATTATGCCGTCTTCGGCGGGCTGCTCTACGCCTTTTCCGGGTTCGCCGTCTACAACGTCTTCTTCAACCACTTC
This sequence comes from Anaerotruncus sp., assembly GCF_057433415.1. Classification (NCBI taxonomy): domain Bacteria; kingdom Bacillati; phylum Bacillota; class Clostridia; order Eubacteriales; family Oscillospiraceae; genus Anaerotruncus; species Anaerotruncus sp. The sequence goes on from NZ_DBMDHH010000033.1 coordinate 14,958, forward strand.
CACGAGGCGATCGTCTTCTTCCCGCTCCTGCTCGTCGGGCTTGAGGAGCTGATCGTCCATAACCGCCGGGGCGTCTTCGCCCTTGCCGTCGCAATCAACGCCTTTGTGAACTACTGGTTCTTCATCGGCGAGGTCGTTTTCGTCGTCCTCTATTTCATCGTCCGCGCCCTCTCCCCCGACTGGCGCATGAACCTGCGCCGCTTCTTCTGGACGGCGTTTGAATCGGTGCTCGGGCTCCTGCTTTCGATGGCGCTCTTCCTGCCCGCCGTCCTGGCGATCATGGGCAACCCGCGCACCGGCGCGGACGAGCTGCTCAGCGGCTGGAACCTCTGGCTCTACTGGCACCAGCAGCTCTACCCCGCGATCGTCTCCTCCGCCTTCTTCCCGCCCGACCTGCCCAGCCGCCCCAACCTCTTCCCCGACCGCGGGGCCAAGTGGGCCTCCCTTTCGGCGTGGCTGCCCTTCGTCAGCATGACCGGCGTCATCGCCTACGTCCGCTCCAAGCGCGACTGGCTCCGCCGCATCCTGCTCGTCTGCGCCGTCGTCGCGCTCGTGCCCGGGCTCAACAGCATCTTCATCCTCTTCAACAACTCCTACTACGCGCGCTGGTACTACATGCCCATCCTGCTGATGGCGCTCGCCACCGTGCTCGCGCTTGAAAACCGCTCGGTCGACCTCGACAAGGGGTTCCGGTGGACGCTCCTCTTCACCGCCGTTGTCACCGCCATCCTCGGCCTCACCCCCACCCTCCAGTCGGACGGCGGCGTCAAGATTGGGCTGGCCAAATATCCCGAACGGTTCGCGGCCACCGCCGGCATCGCGATGCTCGGCCTCCTCGCGCTCTGGCTCATCATCCGCCGCTGGCGAAACACAAGGGGCTTCATGCGCATCATGACCGCCGCGCTCTGCTTTGTGTGCGCGTGCTATTCGATCACCTTCATCGCCACCGGCAAGACCCATTCGGACAAGCCCGATTTCCTGCGCGACACCGCGCTGGCGGGCCGCTATGAGCTTGAACTGCCCGACGACGGCACCTTTGCCCGCACGGACATCTACCACGGCATGGACAACCTCGGCATGTTCTGGCACCTGCCCAACATCCAGACCTTCCACTCGATCGTGCCCGTCTCGATCATGGAGTTCTACCCCAAGGTGGGCGTCAAGCGGGACGTCTCCTCCAAGCCCGAAACGGAGTATTACCAGCTGCGCCCGCTGCTTTCGGTGCGCTGGCTCTTCATCAAGACGGACGACCCCGAGCAGGAGCCGATGCCCGGCTGGGAGCCCCGGTCGGTCCAGCTCGGCTACAACCTCTACGAGAACGAATATTTCATCCCCATGGGCTTCACCTACGACTACTATATCACCGTGCGCGACCTCGAGGAGGTCCCCGAGGAGGACCGCGCCGCCGTGCTGCTGCACGCGCTCGTCCTCAAGGACGAGGCGGCCGCCCGCCACGGCGATATCCTCGAATATATGCCCAAGGAATACTACGGCGGCCTCGACGAGGAGGACTATTACGCCGACTGCCTCGCGCGGCGGGAGACCGCGGGCTATGAATTCACGACCGACAACCGCGGCTTCACCTCCCGCATCGACCTGCCGCGGGAAAACCTCGTCTTCTACTCGGTGCCCTACGATTCCGGCTGGTCCGCCACCGTGAACGGCCAGCCCGCCCAGATTGAAAAGGCCGCGCTCGGCTTCATGGCGGTGCGCGCCCCCGCCGGGGACAACGTCATCCGCTTTACCTACACGACGCCCGGCCTCTACGCCGGCGTCCTCCTCACGCTGGGCGCGGCGCTGCTGCTCGTCATCTACCTGCTGCTCTGGAAGCGGTACGGCAGAACGCCCGACGACCCGCCCCGGCCTCCCCTGCGGGAGATGACCGACGAGCTGGCCGGCGGGGAGCCGGCCGCCGAGTGGAAGGGGGCGGGCGCGGAGCCGCCGGAGGGCGGCGGCGCGCCCGGCGGCGGCGAAGCCGGGCCCGGCGCGTCCGGCATCGACGATGCGGACGGGACGCGCGAAGAGGACGCGGACGGCCCGCCTGAGCCGCCGCCCGCCTCCTGGTTTGATGAAACGCCCGATTCCGGGGAGGAAACGCAATGAATGAAATTTTATACCTGGTCATCCCCTGCTACAACGAGCAGGAGGTGCTGCCCGAGACCTCCAAACGCCTTAAGGCAAAGCTGGGCGGCATGATCGCCGCCGGGACCGTCTCCCCGCAGAGCCGCGTCCTCTTTGTGGACGACGGCAGCCGCGACATGACCTGGCAGCTCATCTCCGAGCTGCATGAGCGTGACCCGCTCTTTTCCGGCCTCAAGCTCTCCCACAACCAGGGCCACCAGAACGCGCTCGTGGCGGGGCTCACCGTGGCCAAGGACCTCTGCGACATCGCCATCTCGATGGACGCCGACCTGCAGGACGACGTCGACGCGGTCGACCGGTTCGTCGCCGAGTACCAGGCGGGCAGCGACATCGTCTACGGCGTGCGCTCCTCCCGCAAAAAGGACACCCTCTTCAAGCGCACCACGGCGGTCGGCTACTACCGCTTCCTCCGGTGGATGGGGGTGGAGATCGTCCAGAACCACGCCGACTACCGCCTCATGAGCCGCCGCGCCCTCGAGGCGCTCTCCCAGTACGGCGAGGTCAACCTCTTCCTGCGCGGCATCGTGCCGCTCATCGGCTTTCGCACCTCGGTCGTGGCCTACGAGCGCAGCGAACGGTTCGCGGGCGAATCCAAGTACCCGCTGAAAAAGATGCTCTCCTTTGCCGTTGACGGCATCACCTCCTTCTCGGTCAAGCCCATCCGCCTCATCACCACCCTCGGGGTGCTGATCTTCGCGGTCAGCGTGCTCTGCCTGCTCTGGCTGCTCGTCACCAAGCTCTTCGGCCACACGGTCGAGGGCTGGACCACCCTCATGGGCTCCGTCTGGGCACTCGGCGGCATCCAACTGCTCTGCCTGGGAATCCTCGGCGAGTATATCGGCAAGATCTATAAGGAGGTCAAGCACCGCCCCCGCTTTGTGATCGACCAGCTTCTCAACGACTGAAGCGGACGCTATCCATACAATAAAACACCGGGCCGCTGCCATTGGCAGCGGCCCGGTTCTTTTGATTGCAGCAGGTTTTAAGCAGCCTGTTTTTCGCCCCTGTTGGCGAACAGCCGGTGGAGGACAAAGAGCGCGCCCAGCAGCAGAACGATGGATACGCCGAGGGTGATCGGGATGTTGCCCCCGGTCAGGCCCGCCACGATATAGCCAAAGAAGCAGCAGACCGCCACGGTGAGCGCGTAGACCATCTGGGTGGAGACGTGCTCGATGTGGTTGCAGCCCGCGCCGGTGGACGACAGGATCGTCGTGTCGGAGATGGGGGAGCAGTGGTCGCCGAAGACGCTGCCCGCCAGCGTCGCGGAGAGGGAGACGACCAGCAGCTGGGGAGCGGCCGCCATGCAGACGGGGACGATGATCGGGATCAGGATGCCGAAGGTGCCCCAGGCGGTGCCCATCGCGAAGGAGAGGAAGGCGGCGATCGCAAAGACCAGCGCGGGCAGCAGGAAGCCGGGGAAGCCGCCGTTTTCGACGAGGCCCTTGACGAATTCGCCCGTCATGAGCAGGTCGCGGCAGACGCCGCTGATCGTCCAGGCGAGGATGAGGATGATGTCCGCGGGGACCATCGACTTGACGCCCTCGCCGATGCCGGCCATGAAGTCCTTATAGTGGACCACGCCGCGCGGCACGAAGAGCAGGAACGCCACGATAAGGCCGCCGAAGCCGCCGATGACCAGCGCCTCGGAGGCGGTGCAGTTGCCGAACGCCGCGCCGATCGAATGGAAGGCCGGGTCCTCGCCCCAGAAGCCGCCGTTCCACAGCATCGCGAGGATCGAGAAAATAATCAGCGCCACGACGGGGATGATCATGTCGTAGACGTGGCCCTTGTCGTTGACGGGCAGCTCCTCGCCCACGGTGGTGTCCACCGCGCCGAGCTCGCCCCTGGCCGCGCGCGCCTCCGCACCCGCCATCGGGCCGAAGTCGAGGTTGGTGCAGCAGAGCGCGACCACCATGACGATGGAGAGCAGCGCGTAGAGGTTGTAGGGGATGGTGGCCACAAAGGCGCCCAGATCGCTTTCAAACGCGCCCGTCACCGCCAGGTTGGAGCCCACGGCCGCCGCCCAGCTGGAAATCGGCGCGATGATGCAGATGGGCGCGGCCGTCGCGTCGATGATGTACGCGAGCTTCGCGCGGGAAACGCCGTACTTGTCGGTGACCGGCTTCATGACGGTGCCGACGGTGAGGCAGTTGAAATAGTCGTCGATGAAGATGAGCGCGCCGAGCGCACTCGTCGCGAGCAGGGCGCTGCGCTTGCTCTTGAGCTTGCTGGAGGCCCAACGGCCGTACGCCCGCGAGCCGCCCGCCATCTGCATGACGACGACCAGCGCGCCGAGCAGCGCCAAAAACAGCAGGATGTTGACGTCCATACGGCCCGCCATCAGCTTGAAGGTCGTCTCCGCGACGCCGACCACCGGATTGAGGCCGGTATTGAGCGCATAGATGAGCGCCCCCGACAGGATGCCGATCATCAGCGAGGAGATGACCTCCTTGGTGATCAGCGCGAGGCCGATCGCGATAATGGGCGGCAGCAGCGACAGCCAGCCTACGAATACAGGTTCCATCTTTCTTTTGTCCCCCTCAAATAAAAACAAATTGTGAACGTGCTGTTATAAAGATCGCATAATTACAGGGAAAAGTCAACACAATCCAACAAATTTCCCCTATTTTCTTGCAAAAAAATACAGTCCCTGTCCGCCCGGGACATACAGAAAAGGCCGGGTAAATACCCGGCCTTTTACAAAATCCGTTCGGCGCGCGCCCTGCCGCGCAGATCCCGCTCCCCGTGGAAAAAGCAGACCGCCGTCTCCCCCGGCTCCCGCCCGGGGCTGGTCACGTCAAAGGGGAACAGCTCGAGATGCGCTCCCGATGGCAGCCCCCGCTCCGCCGCGCGCCGCCGCGCCTCCCGCGGGGCCTCGGGGCAGCAGGCGGGCAGCCGGCGCGGCCTCTCATGCAGGCAGAGGTCGTACCGCACGAGCCAGCGGCAGATTTCGGGATCGCCGCCGCGGTCGACGCAGAGCGCGTAAAGCAGGTCGTAATACTCGTACTTGCCCACCGCGCGCGCCGGCATCCGCTCCCCGAGCGCGTGCATCGCCTCAAACGGCGAGGGGATGTATTCCAGCAGGTATGCGAGCGTGTGGGAAAACCGGCCGCTGTTGTAGTAGGCCTCGGTCATCTCCTCGACCGATTTGAGCCGCGAAAGCTCCAAAAAGGAGAGCCGCGGCGTGCATAAAATTTCATAGGGCGGCGTTTCGCTGTGCACGAGGCCGTATTCCTCCCGGCGCGCGTAGAGGGAGGAGCCGCGCAGCAGCTTGAGAAAGCCGAGCTGGAGCTGCTCCGGCCGCAGGGAAAACACCTCGTCGTAGCTTTTCGCAAACCGTGCGAAATCCTCGCCCGGCAGCCCCGCGATCAGGTCGAGGTGCAGATGCAGGCGGCCCGCCGCCGACAGCGCGCGCACGTTCTCCATCAGGCGGCCGACGTCCGTCTTGCGGCAGACCTCCGCGAGCGTTTCGCCGCAGGTGCTCTGCACGCCGATCTCGAACTGGAAGAGTCCCGGCCGCACCGTGGAGAAAAACGCCAGCTGCTCCCCGGTGAGCAGGTCTCCGCCCAGCTCCATCTGAAAGCCGGTGATTCCGTTGTCGTGCTCCGCGAGGAATTTCCAGATCGCGAGCGCCCGGTCCGCGTCGAGGTTGAAGGTGCGGTCGACGAACTTGACCTGCATCACCCCGGCGTCGAGGAATCGCCGCAAATCGTCGAAGACGCGCGGCAGCGAGCGGTAACGCACCGTCCGGTCGGCGGACGACAGGCAGTAGCTGCACCCGAACGGGCACCCGCGCGACGACTCATAGTAGAGCACCCGGTCTTTGAGCGCGCCGAGATCGCGGTAGGGAAAGGGCAGCACGTCCAGGTCGGTAAACCGCCCGGCGTGGCGGACCCCGCGCGGCCGTCCCTCCCGCAGGATCCCGGCGATCTGCGGCTCCCCCTCCCCGCAGAGGATCGCGTCCGCCCACGGCATCGCCACGAGCCGTTCCTCCGGGTCAAAGCTCACCTCCGGCCCGCCCAGCAGGATGGACGCCTCCGGAAAGAGCAGCCGCAGGTCCGCGCCGAGCCTGCGCACATATTCGATGTTCCAGATGTAGCAGGAAAAGCAATAGGTATCCGCGCCCCGGCGCGCAAGGTCGCTGAGGATCTCCCGCGTGGGCTGGTTGATCGTATATTCCGCGATCCCGGCCTCCATCCCCTCCGCCGCGAGCACGTTTTGCAGATCGCGCACCGCGAGGTTGGTGTGGCTGTATTTCGCATTGATTGCCACAAGCAGGATGTTCATTGCGTTCCTCCTGGGGGTTGCCGCTCGGGGAGCGGCGGCGTTTGCCGGCGGCCCGCCGGCGGGGCTTTCTTCGCGCCCCTTCGGGGCACATCTTGTAAGAGATTCTGCCGCAGGCAGTTCCTCCATGGGAATCCAAAGAGGCGTAAGCCCCTTTGAACGCGCGCCGCCGCGCAGCGGCGCTCCGGCGAAGCCGGGCGGCGCGTTTTAGCCGGGGCCCGCCCCGGCGGCGGTCCTGGATTTGCCGCGCTGCGCCCGGCGGGGCTTTTTCCGCACCCCTTCGGGGCGCTCCAGATGTGCCGCCTGCGGCGGCGGAGATTGCCGGGACCCGCCCCGGCAGGCGGGCCGACTTCTTGCACGCCCAAGAAGTCGGCGGAAGAAGGACGCTCAAGGGGACTTCCGCCAGTCCCCTTGAGAATCCCCCGGGAGTACCTTGCCATGACCCGCGAGCTGCCGCCGCTCCCCACGGGTACACAAGCTGAAGGCTCAATTCAGGTTGCGGACGCTCCCAACAGATGAAGCCGGATGGCTCGCCAAAACCATACGGCGGAAAACAACGCCCGTTCCGGGCGTTCGCGCGCTCTGCGCGTGTGCGCGGCGAAGCCGCGCAGTTTTCCGCCTCCCTGTGGGAGATGCGAGCGAAATAAAAGCGGTCGTGCCTCCCATATGGGAACTTCCGGTACGGTTCCGGGGGCTCGCCGGCAGAGGCATTGCGCCCGCGGCGCGGTGGCGGGCGGGATGCTGTAGGCTCGTCCGCTGATCCGTGGACGGGACGCCGCCGACTTTGGCCGCAGGCCAACCGGAGGCGGCGCGGGGTCGCAGGGGCGTAGCCCCTCGTGCCCTTCTTTGGTTCCTTTCTTGGGCAAGCAAGAAAGGAACTCGCTGTCGGTCGACTACCGACAAACTATACCGCTCACTGAGCGGTGAACCTAAGCCGGCCGCCGGCCGCCAGCCGGCAGCTCCGCCGCTCCCCGAGCGGCAAATCTAAGCAGGCTTCTTCATCGTGAGCGAGATGCGCTTGCGGGGCACATCCACCGACAAAACCCATACGGTGACGATGTCGCCCACCTTGAGCAGTTCGCTTGGATGCTTGATGAAGCGGTTGGTGATCTGGGAGATGTGCACCAGGCCGTCCTGGTGCACGCCGATGTCCACGAATACGCCGAAGTCGATGACGTTGCGCACCGTTCCGGTGAGCTCCATGCCGGGCTTCAGGTCCTTGAGGTCCATGATGTCGGTGCGCAGCATGGGCGGGGGCAGCTCGTCGCGCAGGTCGCGCCCCGGCTTCATGAGGTCGGAGACGATATCGCGCAGGGTGGGCACGCCGACGCCGCATGCCTCCGCGACCTTTCCCTCCCCGGCGGCGCGGACCTTGTCCGGCAGTCCGGTGAGGTTCCCCGCCGCCACGTCGTCCAGCGTATAGCCGAAGCGCGCGAGCAGCGCCTTGGCGGCGTCATAGCTCTCGGGATGCACGCCCGTATTGTCCAGGACGTTTTTCGCGTGGGGGATGCGCAGGAAGCCCGCACACTGCTCATAGGCCTTGGGACCGAGCTTAGGGACTTTTTTAAGCTGGGCACGGGAGGTGAACGCGCCGTTCTCCTCCCGCCAGGCGACGATGTTTTTCGCGACCGTGGCCGAAAGGCCCGACACATAGCCGAGCAGGGAGGCCGAGGCGGTGTTGAGGTCGACGCCGACCCGGTTGACGCAGTCCTCCACCACGCCGCCGAGCGTCTCGTCGAGCCGCTTGGGGGGCATGTCGTGCTGGTACTGTCCGACGCCCACCGACTTGGGGTCGATCTTCACAAGCTCGGCCAGCGGGTCCTGGAGCCGCCGTGCGATCGACACCGCGCTGCGCAGCGACACGTCGAATTCGGGGAACTCGGCCGCGCCCAGCTTGGAGGCGGAATAGACCGACGCCCCCGCCTCGTTCACCATCATGTAGCTGAGGCCGCAGTCCAGCTCGCGGATGAGCTCCGCGGCGAAGATCTCGCTCTCCTTCGAGGCGGTGCCGTTGCCGATCGAGAGCACCTGCACCCCGTGCTTTTTGATCAGCGCCGAAAGCGTCCGCTTGGCCTCGGCGGTTTTATTTTGGGGCGGCGTCGGGTAGATAACCGTCGTGTCGAGCACCTTGCCGGTCGGATCGACCACCGCGATCTTGCAGCCGGTGCGGTAGGCGGGGTCGATCGCGAGCACCGTCCTGCCCTTGACGGGCGGCTGCATGAGCAGCGCCTTGAGGTTCACGCCGAAATTCTTAATCGCCTGCTCGTCCGCCATGTCGGTCAGGTCGGCCCGCATCTCCCGTTCCAGCGACGGATGCACCAGGCGCTTGTAGGCGTCCTCGACCGCCGCCGTGACGAGCGGGGTCGTGATGCTCCCCTTTTTGACGAAGAGCCCGGCCAGCAGGCCGGCGGCGTAGTCCGCGTCCGCCTCGACCGATACCTTGAGGAAGCCCTCCTTTTCGCCGCGGTTGATGGCGAGCACCCGGTGGCTCGGCACCTTGGAGACCGGCTCCGCATAGTCGTAGTAGGTCGCGTAGACCGAATCCCTGCCCGCGTCGGCGGCGGCGCTCCGCAGCACCGCGTTGCGCCGGTAGTAATCCCGCAGACGCTGGCGGCCCTCCGCGCTGTCCGACACCTGCTCCGCGATGATGTCCGACGCGCCCGCGAGCGCGTCCTCCACCGACGCGACCTCCTTCTCCGGGTCCACGAAGGGCCGGGCAAGCTCCTCCGGCGTGCCCGACATGCGGTCCTGCGCGAGCAGCAGCGCGGCAAGCGGTTCGAGGCCGCGTTCCTTCGCGATCGTCGCGCGGGTGCGCCGCTTCTGCTTATAAGGGCGGTAGATGTCTTCGAGGCGCGCAAGCGTCCCGGCCGCCGCGATGTCGGCGGCGAGTTCGTCGGTCATCTTACCCTGCTCGGTGATCGAGGCGGAGACCTCCTCCCGGCGCTTTTGCAGCCCGCGCAGGTAGTCCAGCCGGTCCGCCAGCTCGCGGAGCACCTGGTCGTCGCACGAGCCCGTTTTCTCCTTGCGGTAGCGCGCGATGAATGGGATCGTATTTCCCTCGTCGATCAGCGCGATGATGTTGTCCACATAGTCCTTTGCGATGTGGAATTCCCTTGAGAGGATCGCTGAAAAATCCATTTTCTTATCCATCCTGTTATATTAAATATAAAAATTACTACTTGTTCTTTCGGCGCAGCAGGATAAGCGCCACGCAGCCCACGACGGAAAGCGCGGTCAGCACCCCGGCGAGCAGCATGGGCGGCAGGATGTTCGCCGTCGTATAGATGGCGGTGGGCCCGTCCGCGCCGCCGATGATGGCGATCGAACCCGCGCCCTCCGCGATGTGGAACTGCACGCTCTCCCCGAGCAGCCGGCCCGCCCACCAGAACAGCAGCCGCCTGCCCAGCAGGATCAGCATGGCAAGCGCCGCGCAGGCGATCGTCCCGATTTTGACCGCCCTGTAAAGGGGTCTCCCTTTCATGTCTCCATCTCCCCGTTTCCTGAAAATCCGCTTCCCGCCCCGCCGCCGCAAGCCGCGCCGGCGGGCACAAACGCCGCCTGGAAATGTGCTTATTGTACCACAAATCCGGGTCCGCTTCAACCGGACGGGCCGCCGCGCCCGCATCAAAAAGGGCCCCGTCCGCTAAGGCGGACGGGGCCCCTTTTCACAGTTTTTTCTGTTGCTCGGCGAGCCAGGCGGCCGCGGCCTCGAGTCCCCGGGCGTCCAGCGGGAAGGTCTCCTCCCCCAGCATGAGCCCGTGCTCCTGGCAGTATTCGAGGCAGTAGGTCTGGTAGGCCCACACCTTGATTTCCTCGCCGTCGGGTTTCAGTTTATAGCGGAAATTCCCCTCGCTGCCCGTATGGGTGTTCTTCTCCTTCAGGAAATCGAGCATCGGCAGGTCCATGCAATTACCTCCACAATCATAAAAAGTTCGTAAAGCATTGGCCTTACGAACTTTTTGTTGGTTGCGGAGGCAGGATTTGAACCTACGACCTTCGGGTTATGAGCCCGACGAGCTACCGGACTGCTCCACTCCGCGATATGTCAACGCTTTTTAGGCGCCTTATTATATTACCACGCCGCAGGGCATTTGTCAATAGATAAGCGGCAATTTTAATAAAGTCATTCCAGCGCGGCCCCCGCGGCCATCGCCGGATCGTTCACCGAACGCGAAGGGATTGCGCGGCGAGGGGAAAAGAAGCGGCCGCCCGCAGGGCGGCCGCCGTGCTTTTATTCCTCGGTGGGTTCCTCTCCGTCATCCTGCGCGGCCGCTTCCGGCGCGGCATCCTGGACGGGCTCCTCCGGCGCGGAGCATCCGCAGCCGCAGACATCCTCCTCGTCGTCCTCGTCGACCTGGGTCGCATAGTAGTCCAGATCGGACATGTCGTCCATCAGTTCGTCATCGAGATCGTCGCAGAGCGCGCAGCTGCGGCGTTTAAAATAAGCGGCAAACGCGACGATCGCGCCCGCTATGGCGATCAGAAGGGCAATGGTCGCTATAAAGGTACCTTTTCTCATATCGATTCCTCCTGTAGTGGATAGTTGGGCGTGTAGATGCATCTATTATAATCCATTTCCCGGATAAAGACAAGTCATTACGTTTATTTTGTGCCAGACCGGGTAAAATATACGGTCCCGCGTAAAGACGCAAAAAACCGCCCCGCGCAGCGCGCGGGGCGGCTTTCTCTTTTTATTCGACGATGCTTTTGCCGGTCATCTCCTTGGGCTGGGGCAGGTCGAGGAGCTTGAGCATCGTGGGGGCGAGATCCGCCAGGCGGCCTCCCTCGCGCAGTTTCACGTCGCCGCAGCCCACCGCGATGAGCGGCACCGGGTTGGTGGTGTGCGCCGTGAAGGGAGAGCCGTCCGGCTCGAACATCTGGTCGGCGTTGCCGTGGTCGGCGGTGATCAGTGCGCGCCCGCCCATCCGCAGGATCGCGTCCACCGTCTCGCCGAGGCATTTGTCCACCGCTTCCACCGCGCGCTTGGCCGCGTTGAAGACGCCGGTGTGCCCGACCATGTCGCAGTTGGCATAGTTGAGGATGATCACGTCGTATTTCCCGCTTTCGATCCGCTTGACCACCTCGTCGGCGACGATGTAGGCGCTCATCTCCGGCTGCATGTCATAGGTCGCAACCTTGGGAGAGGGGATCAACGCGCGGTCCTCGCCCGGGTAGGGCTGCTCGACGCCGCCGTTGAAAAAGAAGGTGACGTGCGCGTACTTCTCCGTTTCCGCAATCCGCAGCTGGGTGAGGCCCTGGTCGGAGATGTACTGGCCGAAGGTGTTGTCGAGGCTCTCCGGCTTGAAGGCCACCTCGACGTTCGGCATCGTCACATCGTACTGGGTCATGCAGACGAAGAAGACGTGCTTTTGGCCGCCCTCGCGCTCAAAGCCCTTGAAGTCCGGGTCCACGAAGGTCCGGGTCAGTTCGCGCGCGCGGTCGGGACGGAAGTTGTAGAAGATCATCGAATCGCCGTCGCGGACACCCGCGTCCTTGAGGCAGACGGTCGGCTCGATGAATTCATCGGTGACCTCCGCGCCGTAGGATTTCTCCGCCGCGTCGACCGCCGAGGGGTTGAAGTTGCCCTCCCCCTTCACGATCGCGTTATAGGCGCGGGAGACGCGCTCCCAGCGGTTGTCGCGGTCCATCGCGTAATACCGGCCGATCACCGTCGCGATGCGGCCGATGCCGATCCGGTTCATCTCGGCTTCCAGCTCCGCGAGAAAATCCACGCCAGAGGTCGGGGGCACGTCGCGGCCGTCCATGAAGCAGTGGACGTACACCTTCTTGAGCCCCGCATCCTTCGCCAGCCGCAGCAGGCCGTAAAGGTGGGTGTTGTGGCTGTGCACGCCGCCGTCCGAGCAGAGGCCCATCAGGTGCAGCGCGGAGTCGTTCTTTTTGCAGTTCTCCACCGCCGCCAGCAGAGCGGGGTTTTGAAAGAAGTCCCCGTCCTCGATCGACTTGGAGATGCGGGTCAGCTCCTGATAGACGATGCGGCCCGCGCCGATGTTGGTGTGGCCCACCTCCGAGTTGCCCATCTGGCCGTCGGGCAGGCCCACGTCGAGGCCGGACGCCCCGATCAGCGTGTGGGGGCAGGTGGCCATCAGGCGGTCGATATTCGGCTTTTTGGCCGCCGCGATCGCGTTGCCGTAGTCCTGCGGGTTATATCCAAAACCGTCCAGGATAATGAGTGCCAAAGGTTTTTTCATCTGCTTTCCTCCTAATGCCCGGGTTTATTTCGAGGCCGCTTCCACGATCGCCGTGAAGTCGGGGGCCTTGAGGGACGCGCCCCCGATGAGTCCGCCGTCCACGTCCGGCTGCGCAACCAGCTCCGCCGCGTTCTTCGCGTTCATCGAGCCGCCGTACTGGATGGTCAGGCCGTCCGCGGCCGTCTGGCCGTAGAGGCCCGCGACCACCGCGCGGATGTAACGGCAGACCTCGTTCGCCTGCCCGGCGGTCGCGGTCTTGCCCGTGCCGATCGCCCAGACCGGCTCATACGCGATGATGACGCGCTTGAGTTCCTCGGCGGAGACGCCGCCCAGCGCGACCTTCGTCTGAAGACCGACGATCTCCTCGGTGATCCCCTGCTCCCGCTGCGCGAGCAGCTCGCCCACGCAGAGGATGACGGTGAGGCCCGCGTCGAGCGCCGCGCGCACGCGCTTCTGCACCGTCTCGTCCGTCTCGCCGAAATACTGGCGGCGCTCGCTGTGGCCGATGACCACATATTTGACGCCCATCTCGGCGAGCATGTCGGCGGAGATCTCGCCCGTGAAGGCGCCCGATTTCTCCCAGTGGCAGTTCTCGGCGCCCACGCCAATGTTGGTCCCCTCGGTCAGCGCGAGCGCGGTCTCGAGGTTGGTGTAGGGCACACAGATCACGACGCCGCAGCCGGCGTCCGCGACCATCGGCTTGAGCTCTTCGATCAGGGCTTTCGCCTCGGGGCGGGTCTTGTTCATCTTCCAGTTGCCGGCGATGACGGCCTTGCGCAGGTTCTTGTTCATAGTATGTCCTCCTGTATCGTGATGTATTGATGACGGTTTTCGGGCCGCGGCGGGAAACCCGCGCCTCGCGCGGGACGCAAAACTTTGTTTTGCGTACAAACGGCGGAGCCGTTTGGTTTCCCGCCCCCGCGTGTGCGGATGGGGCGCGGGAGGCTGAAAAAGGGCGGGCTGACGCCCGCCCTTTTGGTGGCTCTTATTTGTCGTTGAGGGCCGCGATGCCGGGCAACTCGAGGCCTTCGAGGAACTCGAGGGAGGCGCCGCCGCCGGTGGAGATGTGGGTCATCTTGTCGGCATAGCCGAGCTTGGTGACCGCCGCGGCCGAATCGCCGCCGCCGATGATCGAGACCGCGCCGCTCTCAGCGACCGCCTCGGCGACCTTGAGGGTGCCCTCGGCGAACCGCTCGAACTCAAAGACGCCCATCGGGCCGTTCCACACGACGGTGCCGGCGTTCTTCACGGCGCCGCAGAAGAGCTCGATCGTCCTGGGGCCGATGTCCATACCCATCCAGCCGTCGGGGATGTCGTCGCTGTCGACGATTTTGATGTCGCAGTTGGCGTCGAACTTGTCGCCCGCCTTGTTGTCGACCGGCAGCAGCAGGCTGACGCCCTTGTCCTTCGCCTTCCGGAGCATCTCGCGCGCCAGGTCGAGCTTATCCTCCTCGCAGAGGGAGTTGCCGATCGAATGGCCCTGCGCCTTCATGAAGGTGTAGGACATGCCACCGCCCACGATGAGGGTGTCGACCTTCTCGAGGAGGTTGTTGATGACGCCGATCTTGTCGGAGACCTTCGCGCCGCCCAGGATCGCCACGAAGGGGCGCTTGGGGTCGGAGAGGGCCTTGCCCATGATGGTGATCTCCTTCTGGATGAGGAAGCCGCAGACGGCGGGCAGGTAATCGGCGACGCCGGCGGTCGAGGAATGGGCGCGGTGCGCCGAACCGAACGCGTCGTTGACATAGATTTCCGCCAGCGAGGCAAACGCCTTGGCGAGATCGGGGTTGTTCTTGGTCTCGCCCGCCTCGAAGCGGACGTTCTCGAGCAGGAGCAGCTCGCCGGGCTTCAGCGCCGCGGCCTTGGCCTTCGCGTCGTCGCCGACGACGTCCCTGGCCATCGCGACCGGCTTGCCGAGCAGCTCGCTCAGGCGGGCCGCCACAGGCGCGAGGGAGAACTCGGGCTTCACTTCGCCCTTCGGACGTCCGAGGTGGGAGCAGAGGATGACTGCCGCGTTGTGGTCAAGCAGGTACTTGATGGTCGGCAGGGCCGCAACGATGCGCTTGTCCGAGGTGATGACGCCGTCCTTGAGCGGGACGTTGAAATCGCAGCGGACGAGTACCTTTTTGCCGTTTACGTCGATGTCCTCCACCGACTTTTTGTTGTAAGAGGTCATTGAAATAGCCACCCTTCATTTTATGTAAATTGGCATAGACTTACCCGGTCGATTGATGCAGATTGCATAACCTGAAACCATGAATATTTTAATGCAACAACCCGCATTTTGCAAGGGCTTTTGCCCATTTTCCCTGCTTTGAACAGCCATGCCGCAAGGTTTGACGTTTTCTTTGGGGATTTTTGCACACGACATGTGCAAAAAGCGCCTGCGGCGCCCTCAGCCCCGGATGAAATCCTGCTCCCGCGCCCGGGTGTTGATCCGTTTTTCCCCGCGCACGATCACGCCCGCGACCTTCGGGCCCGAGTTGATCGCGATCGACGCTCCCGCGAGGTAGCGCGCCTTCGGCGCGTGTCCGAATTTTTTGGCGACCGCCTTGTAAATGTCTTCCCCGTACTGCTCCACCGAGCCGCAGATGACCGCCGTCGGCGCCTTTTTGTCCACCGCGCGGCCGTAGGCGTAATCCACAATGTGCGGAACGACGTTTCTGTCCCCGCGCACCTTCTCCACCACCGTCGTCACCCCATCCACAATCGATATGATCGGGCGCAGGCCGAGCACGTCCCCGACAAACGCGGACGCCGCCGGGATGCGGCCCGATTTCCGCGCGTATTCGAGCGAGTAGGCGGCGAAGATGATCTCCACCGTCGCGTAGAAATCGTCGAGCCAGGCGGTGATCTCCTCCGCACTCCTGCCCGCCTTGATCATCTTGGACGCCTCGACGATCGGGTAGCCGTAGCCCAGCGTGTAGGTGCCGGAATCGAGCACGGTGATGTTCATCTTCCCCTCCGCCTCGGGGTGCTCCTTATAAAACTGCTGCTTGCCGAACACCGCCGCCTCGAACATGTTGGAGCCCACCGAGGTGATCGTCGTGTTGATCACGTCGGTATAGCCCTGCTCGAACGCGTCAAGGTACGCCTGCTGGTAGGTGATCGACAGGATGTGGCTCGTCACGGGCAGCTCCTTTGCCGCCGTCAGCCGCTCGTAAAATTCCCGGGTGGTGAAATCCACCCGCTCAAGATAGCCCTTGCCGTCGATCGCGATCGGGATCGGCAGCATGACGATGCCGCCCTCCAGCAGGTCGGCGTCGGAGATATCGCTCGCGGAATCGGTCATCAGCAGGATCCTCTGATCCGTCGTCTTTTTCTTTCCCATCTGTTTCTCCCATCACAAAGGGACCGCGTCCCAGTCGTATTTCGTCAGCTTTCCATGGTTTTGGAGCGCCGGGAATCCCCACTGCCGCAGCGTCTCGTAGGCCGCCACCGCCACCGTATTGGAGAGGTTCAGGCTGCGCGCCCCCGCGATCATCGGCAGGCGCACGCAACGGTCCGGGTTCGCGCGGAGCAGCTCCTCCGGCAGGCCCGCGTCCTCCCGGCCGAACACGAGGTACGCGTCGTCCGGGTAGGCGATATCGGTATAGGTCCGGCGGGCTTTCGTGGTGAAATAGTAGAACTCGCCCCGCGGGTTGCGGGAAAAGAATTCCGGCGTGCTCTCATAGGTGGTGATGTCGAGCAGGCGCCAGTAGTCCAGACCGGCGCGCTTGAGCTTCGCGTCGGTGATCTCAAAGCCCAGCGGCCCCACCAGGTGCAGCCGCGCCCCCGTCGCCGCGCAGGTCCGCGCGATGTTCCCCGTGTTCTGGGGAATCTGCGGTTCGATCAGGACGATATTCAAAACGGACATTCCGGCTTTTCCAGCTCCCTTTTCTGTCGTGCAGGCGCGCCTGCTGTACCTTATAATTTACCATTTTCTTCACAGTTTAGTCAAGTATCCGCCAGTTTGCGGCGCACTTCCGCAGGGTTTTTGAAAAAATATTTTTTCTCCCGGCGCGTTCGTTGCGTTTTTCCGCAATTTCCGCCCCGTTTTCCGGTACGGGTGAAAGGATGTGGCCTATGAAACCCTCTCTCAACACGCAGAGGCGGAGGGCCTTCTGCGTCTATATGGCGCGCGGCTTTCCGCCCGAGGAGGCCGCGCGTAAAGCGGGCTTCGGCGCCGGAGACTGCGGCATGCAGTCAGCGGCGCTGCTGGGCGACGCGAAGGTGCGCCGATCGATCGCCCGGCTGCGAAAGGAGCTCTCCTTCGGCGCGCCCGCGTCGCTCGCGCGGGCAGGGCTCGAACGCATCGCGCTGGGGGACGCCGCGGGCGCGCTGCCGCTGCTTTCCGGCGAGGGAGGCCCGGCCTCCGCCGCCGACCTCTTCCATGTGGCCGAGGTGCGGCTCCCCAAGGGGGGCGGGGTGGAGATCAAGTTCTGCGACCGGCTCAAGGCTCTTTCGCTGCTCGCGGGGCTTGACGGCGGCGAGCAGAACGCGGCGGGCTCCCTGCTCGCGGCGCTCGCCCGGTCGGCGCAGGCCCCCGCCGACGACCCGCGCGCGGAGGACGGGGCGGATGGGTGATTTCACCCGGTTCTCCCAAAAGCAGATGACCGCGCTCACCTGGTGGCGGCCGGGAAGCCCCCATGAAGCCCGCGACGCGGTCATCTGCGACGGGGCGGTGCGCAGCGGCAAGACGTTCTGCCTTTCGCTCGGGTTCCTCCTCTGGTCGATGACGGGCTTTGACGGGCAGTGCTTCGCGCTCTGCGGCAAGACGGTGGCCGCCCTGCGCCGCAACGTCGTGTCCCCGCTGCTTCCCTGCCTGCGGGAGCTCGGCTTCGCGGTGAAGGAGCGGCTTTCCCGCGGCGTGCTCGAGGTTGCCTTCCAAAACCGGCGCAACCGCTTCTATCTCTTCGGCGGGCGGGACGAGGGGAGCGCCGCGCTTATCCAGGGGGTTACCCTCGCGGGCGTGCTGCTCGACGAGGCCGCGCTCATGCCGCGCTCCTTTGTCGAGCAGGCCGTGGCGCGCTGCTCCGTCGAGGGCGCGCGGCTGTGGTTCTCCTGCAATCCCGAGCATCCGCAGCACTGGTTTTACACCGAGTGGATCCTCAAGGCGAAGGAAAAAAACGCCCTCTATCTGCACTTCACCATGCGCGACAACCCCTCCCTCTCCCCCGCCGTCCTGCGGCGGTATGAGCAGCTCTACTCCGGCGCGTTCCGCGAGCGGTTCGTCCTGGGCAGGTGGGCCGCCGCGCAGGGCGCCGTCTACCCGATGTTCGACCCGCTCCGGCATGTGGTGGATTCCGCGCCGGCCTGCTCCCGCTATTTCATCTCCTGCGACTACGGCACCGTCAATCCCGCCTCCTTCGGGCTGTGGGGGGAGGCGGGCGGCGTCTGGTACCGGCTGGAGGAATACTACCACGACTCCCGCAGGACGGGAGAGCTGAGGACCGACGAGGAATATTACGCCGCGCTCGAAGCGCTCGCCGGGGACCGGCCTGTCGAGGCGGTCGTCGTCGATCCGTCCGCCGCGAGCTTTCTCGCCTGCATCCGGCGGCACGGCAGATTTACCGCCCTGCCCGCCAAAAACGATGTGGCGGACGGCATCCGGCTGGTGAGCGGGCTGCTCCGGGAGGAAAGGCTCCGCTTCTGCGCCGGGTGCGCCGACACGATCCGGGAGTTCGGACTCTACCGCTGGGACGAGCGCGCGGGGCGGGACGCGCCCGTCAAGCAGAACGACCACGCCATGGACGACATCCGCTACTTTGCCGCCACCCTGCTTGCGCGCGGGGAGCCGGGCTGCGCCGCCGCCGCGGTGGCGCGGGAATGAGGGGCGGGGCCGCGCCG
>NZ_DBMDHH010000034.1:0-31009 GCF_057433415.1 Anaerotruncus sp.
CACCCGGGGGTGAGGGCACGCGCCCGCCTGAACCAAAGTTTTTGGGGGGGCTCGGGGGGGCTTTTTCCAAAAATCCCCCCCGAGCCCTGCCTGAACCAAGGCTTTTTGGGGGCCCCGGGGGGCTTTTTTCAAAAAGCCCCCCGGGAGTTGCGTTTTTCTGCAACTTTTGCATTCTTTCGCGGGACGGGTGAAGGGATGTGAAAAAGGATGACAAACAGGGCAAAATTTGATATGATACAGGGAGAACTTAACGGGCGGCGGGTGATCCTGCTGCCCGGTCATGAGGTGATACGGATGCCCTCCGCCGGATTCAAAACGCCCGCGCCCGCCGATTACACGGGCGCGCTTTCCGAGCTGCTGCCGCAGCTCATCGAAAAATACGGCCGCGCGGCGGTCGCGGAACAGATGAACACCTGCAGCGACCGGCTCGCGCGGGTGCAGGCGTGCAACGAGCGGCTGACCGATCCGTCCGCGGCCGCGGACGACCAGACCGAGGCGCTGCAGGAGGTCGTGGCCGCGACGAGCGACTATTACGCCTTCCTCGCGGGGCTGGCGGAGGACATGCGGCGCTTTTTGATCCTCATGGGCGGGGTCACGGGCGACGAGATCGACGGGCTGCTGTCGATCGAGCCGGAGGTGGGGGAGGAGATCTCCCTGCTCGCGTCGGTCGCGCCCGCCATCCAGGCGATCCGGCCGAAAAACTACGTCATGCCGATCGACCCGATCACCAACAAGCTCGCCCAGCTCCGGGAATTCAACGAGATCACCGTCGCGCGCCGCCGCAACCTGACGATCCAGACGGCGGTGACGATCGACTGCCCCGAGCACATGAAGATCGACGGCAACTTCCAGCTCACCAACTATGACAAATCAATCATCAACGGGGTGGTCTCGATCCTCGAGAGCGGCAATTCGAGCTTTACGGTGCCGATGCTTTACCACGCGATGACCGGCAAGGAGAACCCCACCGTCGACGACGGGCTGATGGAGGAGATCAAGGCCAAGCTGGACACCATGCGGCGGCTGTCGATCAACATCGACCTGACCGAGGAGATCAAGGCGCATATGATCGACCGGCGGATGGAGGGCGCGGGGGAGGTGGACTCCTTCACGATCGAGGGCTACCTGCTGCCGCTCAACAAGTATATCGGCGTGGTCAACGGCAAGCGCAGCGAGATGTACCAGATCATCGACACCCCGCCGCTGCACAGCTACGCCAAGATGAAAAACCAGATCACGACGGTGTCGATCGACCTGCTCAAGGCGCCATTAAACAACAACGCCACCACCATCCCGCTCAAGACCTATCTCTTAAGCCGGATCGAGGGGATGAAGAACCAGCACAACAAGCTCACCCGCGACAAGATCCTCTTTGAATCGATCTACCGGGAGCTGGGCGACCTCGATTCGGACAAGAAGCGCAAAAAGCGCATCCGCGACTACACCGAGATCGTCCTGACCCATTTCATCTCGATGAAGTACATCACCCGTTACGAGATGGTCAAGGAGGGCCGCACGATCACCGGGGTGCGCATCTTCTGGAATGAAAAATCCGCCTAAAGGAGACCTCTATGAAACGAATCTTCCGCGCCGTATGCGCGTTTGCCGGGCTGCTGGCGCTCGCCTTCGGGGGCGCGCCGGTTCTCTTCGGCGTCCTCAACGCCGGCTGCCTGGCGCTGCTCGGCTTCGGGGCGCTGCTCTTTGCCCTCGCCGTCCTGTGGGACGCCTTCCGCCTGGACGCCGGCAACCAAATCGTCCGCAGCTTCCACACGATGTGGGACCGCCGGCCCCCGGCCGCCCGACCCGCCGCATGGTGGCGGCGGCTGCGCGCCGCCGCGGCCCTCCTGCTTGCGGCGGGCTTCCTGATCGGCGCGGCCGTGTCCGTTCCGATGGCGCGGCAGGCCTATTTCACCCCGCCGGGGGAGGAGCCCCGCACCGCGCTCGTGCTCGGTTGCCAGGTGGAGCGGGAGGGACCCTCCCTCATGCTCGCGCGCAGGCTCGAGGCGGCGCGCCGCTACCTCGAGGCGCACCCCGACGCGCCGGTCGTGGTGTCGGGCGGCTATGAGGAGCGCGCCGGGACCTCGGAGGCGGCGGTCATGGCCGCATGGCTCATCGAGCGGGGGATCGACCCCGCGCGCATCCACCTCGAGGACCATTCCCACTCGACCGAGGAGAACCTCGCCTTCTCGGCGGAGATCATCGGGCGGGAGGGGCTGCCCCGCGCGCTCGCGGTGGCGACCGACGGGTTCCACCAGTACCGCGCCGCCATCTACGCCCGGAAGAACGGGCTGACCGCGGCGGCGCTGCCGGCGGGCACCCCGTGGGGGCTGTTCCCCTCCTATTGGGTGCGGGACATCTTCGGGAACCTCAAGGCGCTGATCCTCGACTGAAATACCGGCCAGGGCCGCCGCAGCTTCGCTGCGGCGGCCTTTTTGCGCGCCCGGGAGGTTTGGCGGCGGGGCGCGGTTTGTGTCGAATGTACAATTTGAACAACTATTTTTATCAGTTGCACTGAAATTCTGTCCTCATGGTTGACTTATCATTTAGGGAGGCTCTATAATGATTTCATAATGATAAGCCATTGATGACGGAACGGGAGGTTGACGGGATGCAGCAGGGAAAAGGACAATCCGCTTACATGAAGATCTTCCTGGAAATCGCGGACGACATCGCCAACGGCATCTATAAGGTGGGGGACGTCATCCCCACCCAGCTCGAGCTCGCGAGCGCCTACCAGGTGAGCCGGGTCACCGTGCGGGAGGCGATCAAGGAGCTGACCCGCCGCGGGGTCGTCGCGACCCAGAAGGGGAAGGGCACCGTCGTGATCGGCAACCTCTTCCGCGCGGTGGACTACCAGCGGGTGGAGGGCTTTTCCAAGGTCGACGCGCCCGAGGAGGGGCCCCAGCCCCGCCCCGAGTCCCGCCTCGTCGAAAACCGCCTCGTCCCCGCCACGGAGGCCGTCTCCCGGCACCTCAAGGTGCCGCCGGGCACGATGCTACGCAAGATCGAGCGCGTCCGCAGCCTCAACGGCATGATCCATTCGATCGAATGCGCCTACCTGCTCAACAGCGAGGTGTCCGGCGTGGACTTTGAGCACGCGGACATGGAGAAGGGCTCCCTCTACGAGCTGCTGCGCCGCGAGGCCGGGATCGTCTTCGACTATATCACCGAGCAGTTCAAGGCGATTCTCTGCCCCGAGCGCGAGGCGGAGCTGCTGGGGGTGAAGCGGGACGAGCCGGTCCTCTACATTCGCCGGGTCACCTGCGCGGGGGACCGCGGTCCCATCGAATACGTCGACATCCACAGCCGCAGCGACCTCTTCTACGCGACCATCCACTCGCAGCGGCTTCCCGCGCGGGCGGCGCACACCGCCCCACGGATAAATGATAAGCCATTGTCCTGCCTCGTCGGCGCCGTGCTCGGGGGGCTGGCGGATGCGCCGGGCGCCCCGCTCGCGGAGGGGGCCGACCCCGCCGGGGCGTGGAAGCGGTATTACGGCGCGCTCGGGGAGGACCCCGCCGCCTTCGAACGCGCCTCCGGCGTGCTCCGGACCGCCTGCTACGCCGCGCGCCGCTTTTCCGGGCGCGCGCCGGGGGAGGCGTACCTCCAGCGGGAGGCGGAATACGGCGAGGCGGCGATGCCCTTCGTGGTCTATTCCGCGCTGGCCGGGCTTTCCGCCGGGGTGCGCGCCGACCTTTCCGAACTGGCGCGGAGCCTCCCGGACAACTGGCGGGGGACGCCGCTGATGCCCGCCGGCTGCGCGATCGCGGCGGCCTGCGCCCGCGCCGCGTCGGGCGCGGGGACGGCCGAGGCCCTGCACGCGGGCCTGGAGGCCGCGCGCCTCGCGGAATCCGGCGCGCCGGAGTCTCCCTCGGTGGCCGCGCGGATCGAATACGCGCTTTCCGCCGCCGGGCGGCTGCCCGACCCCGGCCAGCTCGAACGGGAGCTGGCCGGGCTGATCGGGAACGGCCCGGCCGCCGCCGAGGCGGTCCCCTTCGCCTTCGGGCTGGCGGCCTGCGGCGACCTGCCGGGGCTGCTCCGCCGCACCGTGTTCGCAAAGCGCCCCTCCGCGTCCGCCCCGGCGGCGGGCTGCCTGGCCGGGCTCTTCGGCGGGCTGGCGCTCTTTCCGGAGGGCTGCCTCGCGGACCTCGACGCCCTGAGCGGCTGCCCGCTCGAACAGCTCGCGGAGGAAACGGCCGCGCGTTAACAGTCGGTTTTCCGCCCCAACGGGCGGAAGAGATAGAAACCATCTGATTATGGGAGGAAACATGATGAAAAAGATCTGGAAGTCCACATTCGCCCTGTTGATGGCCCTCACGCTCCTGGTGAGCCTCGCGGCGTGCGGCGGAAGCCCGGCCTCCGCCCCGTCGGGAGACGCGGCCCCGCAGGCGGCGGCGCCGGCGGACGACGGCAAAAAGCCGCTGACCTGCCTGATCACCGAGGTGCCCAAGGGCGCGCCCTTCACCGACCTGACCTGGCTCGGCTTTGAAAAGCTCGAGGCCGAGGAAGGCATGGACATCAAGATGGTCGAGGCGATGGACAAGGCGGAGTACCCCGAGCAGATCCGCGCGATGGCGCAGCTCGGCGCGAACCCGATCTACGCAATGTTCGACACGGTCAACGAGGTCGTGCTCGACGTGGCGGACGAGTTCCCCGACACCAAGTTCTACCTGATCGACTGCGAGATGGAAAACAGCGAGCCCAACTGCGCAAACCTCATCGTGGACCCGTATGAGGCCTCCTTCATCGCGGGCTTCGTCGCGGCGAAGACCACCGAGACGGGCAAGCTCGGCTGGATCGGCCACACCGACCACCCGACCATCACCCGGTTCCGCGACGGCTACACCGCCGGCGCCAGATACGCCAACCCCGACATCGTCGTGGAGTCCGCTTTCACCGGCGACCCGAGCGACCCCGTCAAGGGCCAGGAGACCGCCAAGATCATCATTGACCGCGGCGTGGACGTGATCTTCCAGTCGGCCAACCAGTCGGGCATGGGCGTCATCAAGGCGTGCGGCGAGGCCGGCATCAAGTGCATCGGCGTCGACGAGTGGCAGGGCGACGTGGACCCCTGCGTCTTCTGGAGCGCGCTCAAGGACATCGACGGCGCGATCTACAAGACCGGCAAGGACTTCCTCGCCGGCAACTTCACGGCGGGCCGCGTGGAATTCGGCATCAAGACCGACTCCCGCGTCTACGACCAGCGCGACTTCGACAAGCTCCCCGCGGAGCTCCAGACCGAGGTCTCCCAGCTCGTGGAGGACATCAAGACGGGCAAGGTGGACGTTTTCTCCAAATAGTCTGAATGAGGCGATCGCCGGGAGGGGAAACCCTCCCGGCTGCTGACCGGAGGTGGAACAGTGAAATCGGAGCAGCCAGTCGTATTGGAGCTGCGGGGCATCTGCAAGAATTTCGGCGCCCTCGCCGCGAATAAGAACATCGACCTCAAGGTGCGGCGCGGGACGGTCCATGCGATCATCGGGGAGAACGGCGCCGGCAAAAGCACCCTGATGAACATCATCTCCGACATCTACCAGGCGGACGCCGGCGACATCCTTCTCAACGGCGAGAAGGTTGTTTTCAAGGGCCCGATGGACGCCTGCGCCCACGGCATCGGCATGGTCTACCAGGAGTTCATGCTCTTTCCCGACCTGACGGTGCTCGACAACATCATGATGGGCTTTGAAAAGCGCCGGGGCGGCATCTTCATCGACCGCAAAAAGACCCGCGCGGCCATCGAGGAGATCTGCCGCACCTACCATTTCAACATCCCGCTCGACGAGAAGGTCAAGGGCCTCGCGGTCGCGGTGCTCCAGCAGGTGGAGATCGTCAAGGTCCTCTATAAGGGCGCGGACATCATCATCCTCGACGAGCCGACCTCCGTTTTGACCCCGCAGGGGATCGAGGGGCTCTTCGACGCGATCCGCTTTCTCGTGGGGACCGGCAAGACGGTCCTCTTCATCACCCATAAGCTCAAGGAGGTCATGGAGATCTCCGACTACATCACCGTCCTCAAAAACGGGGAGGTCACCGGCAACGTCCGCCCCGACGAGGTGGACGAGGCCGCGCTCGCCAGCCTGATGGTCGGCCGGGAGGTCATCCTCACCGCCCAGAAGGTGGAAAAGCAGGTGGCGGCCCCCGTGCTCGAGGTGAAGGGCCTGCACGTCCGGGACAACGACGGCAACGAGCGCGTCAAGGGGGTCGACCTCGCGGTGCGCGCCGGGGAGATCGTCGGCGTGGCGGGCGTGGCCGGCTCGGGACAGAAGGAGCTGGTCGAGGCGCTCTTCGGCCTGCGCGAGGCGCAGGAGGGGCGGGTGCTCTTCGAGGGCGCGGACATCACATCGAAAAGCTGCCGCGAGCGCCGCTGCCTCGGCGTGGGCTACGTGCCGCAGGACCGCCTGGGCGAGGGCGCGAACGTGGAGGGCAGCATCTGGCAGAACGCCATCATGGGCTACCACATCGCCCACGGCTTCAAGCGCAAGCTCCTGCTCGACCGCAGGGAGATCGACGCCTTTTCCGGGCAGGTGGTCAAGCAGTTCGCCGTCAAGACCCCGACGCTGGAGACGAGGGTGCGCACCCTCTCGGGCGGCAACATCCAGAAGCTGATCGTCGGGCGGGAATTCTTACAGAAAAACAAGCTGCTGATCGTCGAGGACCCCACCCGCGGGATCGACATCGGCGCCATCGAGTTCATCTGGAAAAAGATCATCGAGCTGGCGTCCGAAGGGGTCGGCATCCTGCTCGTGAGCCACGAGCTCAACGAGGTCATGGAGCTTTCCGACCGGATCGTCGTCATGTACGACGGCAAGCTCTTCGACGGCGGGAACGCGGGCGAACTGACCGAGCAGGAGATCGGCCTGCTCATGGCGGGAGGAGGGACTGCGGATGAAAGCGGCCGCAAGCGCGGCGCTTAGGGCGTTCGCGGACAAGAAATCGGAGATCGTCAAATACCTGCTCGCCTTCGCGGCGGTCATGCTGATCGGCGCGGGGCTCATCTCCTTCCAGGGGGAGGACCCGGTCCGGGCGCTGTCGGCCATCTGGTCGGGCGCGCTGGGCGGGCGCATCGAAATCGGGAATACCATCCGCTGGATCATCCCCTGCGTCATGACGGGGATGGCCGCGGTCGTCGCCTTCAAGTCGGGCGTCAACAACCTCGGCATTGAGGGGCAGATCTATTTCGGCGGCTTCGCCGCCGCCATGGCGGGCTTTCTGGTCCAGCTCCCGCCGGTCGTCCACGTGCTCTTCTGCCTGCTGGTGGGGGGGCTCTGCGGACTGCTCTACGCGCTCATCCCGGCGGTGCTCAAGCTCTTCTTCCGCATCGACGAGATGATCACCACCCTGATGCTCAACTACATCGCCATCCTGCTGACCGAGTATTTCACCGTGCTGGTGATTGGCGCCTCGTCGAGCACCGCCTCCAACGCCTTACAGACCCCGCCCGTCTACGAGACGGCCAAGCTGCCGGTGCTCATCAAGGGCACCTACGCCAACGCGGGCATCTTTGTGGCGGTCGCGGTGGTGATCGTGGTGGCGTTCATCTACCGCTACACGATCAAGGGGTACGAGCTGCGGCAGGTGGGCGAAAACCTGCGCTTTTCCAAGGTGGGCGGCGTCAACGTCGTGCGCACCTTCCTGTCGATCTTTCTCATTTCCGGGTTCGTCGCGGGGCTGTGCGGCGGCGTGGAGGTGCTCGGCTCGCACGGGCGGTTCGTCTCCCGCTTCAGCAACAACCTCGGCTGGGACGGCATCATGATCTCGATGATCGCGAAGAACAGCCCCTTCGGCGTGCTCTTCGTCTCGATCCTCTGGGGCGTCCTGAAGGCGGGCGCGCTGCACATGGAGCGCGTCACCAACACCAACCGCCTGACGGTCGTGCTGATTCAGGCGCTCTTCGTCCTCTTCGTCACGATCGACTACAAGAAGATCTATGCCTTTTTCCGCGGGCGCTTCGGGCGCCGCGCCGTACAGAAGGGGGGCGCCGTCTGATGCTCCAGGTCATGTTCAGCACCGTGACGCTCGCCGCCATGTTCCGGCTGGCGACCCCGCTCATCCTTGCGGCGGTGGGCGGCTCCTTCGGGGACCGCGCCGGCGTCTTCAACATCGCGCTCGAGAGCTTCATGCTCAGCGCCGCCTTCTTCGCGACGCTCGGCAGCTACCTCACCCGCAGCCCCTACGTGGGGGCGCTCGCCGGGATCCTGACGGGGCTCGTCTTCTCGGCGGTGTTCGGGTTCTTCGTCTTCCACCTCGGCTCCAACGGACTTGTCGTGAGCATCGCGCTCAACAGCGGCGCGTGGGGCTTTACGACGCTGCTGCTGACGACCGTCTTCGGCACGCGCGGGGCGTTCATCGACAACAACATCCAGAGCTTTCCCGCGCTGGACATCCCCTTCCTGCGGCTGCCCTACCTCGACGCGGTCCTCAACCACCAGAACGTGCTCGTCTATTTCGCGCTCGTCTTTGTGGCGGCGGCGGCCGTCGTCATGTACAAGACCCCCTTCGGCCTGCGGGTGCGCGGGGTCGGCATCAACGAGAAGGCGTCCCAGACCGCGGGCGTGAACGTGCTCGGCTACCGCTGGATCGCCACCCTCATCACGGGGGTGTTCGTGGGGCTCGCGGGGGCGTTCCTGCCGCTGTGCGGTGTATCGATGTTCGCGGAGAACATGTCGGCCGGGCGGGGTTTCCTCGCGGTGGCGGCGATCATGGTGGGCAAGGGAAACCCCGTGAAGGTCGCGCTTTCCTGCCTGCTCTTTGCCTACGCGGACGCGCTGACCATCGGGTTCCAGAACATGGGCGTGCCCTCCCAGATCGTCATGACGCTGCCCTACGCGGCGACGATCCTGGTGCTCTTCGTGGCGAACATCAAAAAAGCAAAACATGCGGATATCGACGCGTAGGCGCCGGTATCGGACGGAGGTAAGAATGGATAACAGAGCGGAGCGCCTGCGGGAATGGCTGTCCCCGGAGGGCGCGGAACATTTTGACGACATCGTGCTGACCCGCAAGCTGGGCGCGAGCCCGAACATCTACGGGATCGGCCGGATGTACCGGGATCTGGCGGAGAACGCCCCGGCCCGCGGGCTCGATTCGGCGGAGCTGGTGGCGCGGGTGAAGGAGCTCTCCGGCTTTTTCGGGGAGCTGCGCGGGGAGTCGAGCCACGCGATTTTGACCGCCATGCGGATCATGACGAAGGGGCTGGACGCCTATGCGTCCGAGCCGCTGGAGCGGACGCGGGAATTCCTCCTGAAGGCGCACGGGAACTATGAGGCGATGTCGGCCGGCTGGATCGAAAAGATCAAGGAATACGGCTGGAACGTGCTGGAGGACCTCTCCTCGATGCTCGTCTTCGACTATTCGAGCACGGTCAACGCGATGATGGAGACGGCCGCCGAGCACGGCAAAAAGATGACCGTCTACGTCCCCGAGAGCCGCGCGCTCGACGGGGGCCGCCCCTTCGTGGTGAACGCGCTGAAGCTGGGGCACAGCCCCGTCTTTTTCCCCGACGCGGCGCTGGCCGCCTTCACCCGGAAGGCGGACGTGGCGTTCATCGGGGCGGAGACCTTCTTCCCCGACGGCAGCGCCGCCAACACGGTGGGCTCCGACCTCGTCGCCATCCTCTGCGCCCGCTTCGGCAAGCCCCTCTATGTGCCGACCGCGATGATCAAGGTCAACATGCGGGGGATCGAGGGGCGGCGCAAGAAGGAGCTCGGCCGCGACCTCGCGCGGTACCTCGCGGCCGCCTGGCCGGAGGAGATGCGGGCGGCGACCGACTTCTGCTGCCCTGACCTCGCGATCGTCGGGCCGGCGGAGATCACCGGGTACATCACCGAGCTGGGGGTCATCCCGCCGGCGGCGATGTTCGGCATGAGCCTGAGGTACATCGCGAAGATCGAAGGGGAGGACGAATGATGTTCCGCGGAAAAGAGAAGATCGCCATCGGCATGGCGCAGCCGCTCGCCCTGCCGGGCAGCTTCCGCCACGGCGGCGAGAGCATCGGCACCATCACCGAAAAGCTGCTAGAGGAGGTCGCGGTCTACGACCGTTACGGCTACGACGGCGTGATCCTCCAGAACTTTAACGACATCCCCGTGCTGGAGGCGTCCTCCATCGAGGCGGTGGCCTACATGACCCACCTCGCGGGCGCGATCCGGCGGGAATTCCCGGACCAGATCCTCGGCGTGCTGATGATCTGGGACGGCTGCGCCTCCCTCGCGGTGGCGGAGGCGGCGGGCGCGGACTTCGTCCGCGTCGAGCACGCCTACGTCGGCGCGGAGGTCACCTCCGCGGGCATTTTGCAGGGGCAGTGCGCGAAAATCACCCGGCTCAAGCGCAAGCTCGGCTCCAAAATGCCCGTCTATGCGGACGTCTACGAGCCGCACGCGGTGCAGATCTGCCCCAAGCCGGTGGAGGACGCGGCGTTTGACGCAGTCTGCCAGTGCTTCGCGGACGGGCTCTTCCTCTGCGGCAAAAACGCGCGGGAGAGCCTCGAGATGGTCGCGCGGACGCGCCCGAAGGTGGGGGACGCCCCCATCATCCTCGGCGGCGGGTCGACGGGCGACAACGTCTACGAGCTGCTCCAGCAGTTCGACGGGGTGTGCGTGGGCGCGTGGATCAAGGACGGCGACCTGCTCAACCCCGTGAACCCCGACCGCGCGCGCCGCTACATGGAGCAGGTCGAGCGGGCGCGGGCATAGACGGAAAGGAGGCGGCGGCATGTTCGACATCATCGGCGTCGGCGACGCGGATATCGATATCATGCTCAAGGTGGACCACATCCCCGGGCACGATGAGAAGGTGCTCGGCCAGATGCTCGGGAAGTTCCCCGGCGGCATGGTCGCAAACTACCTCTCGGCGGCGGCGGCCTTCGGCGCGAAATGCGGCGCGGTCGTCTCGGTGGGGGAGGACGACTTCGGCCGGCTCACCCTCGGGGACCTGGAAAAACGGGGCGTGGATATTTCCCACAGCATCGTGCGGCCGGGGGAGGACACCTATTTCACCGTGACCAACCTCGACGCGAGCGGGGAAAAATCCATGTCCATCTGCCAGACGGCGGCGATCTCCCCCTATCCGGAGGAGGTGGACTTCGACTATCTGGCCGAGGCAAAATACGTGCACATGATCGGCACCTACCCGCACCTTGTGCTGCCGGTGGGGCGCGAGGCGAAAAAGCGCGGGGTGCGCGTCTCCCTCGACTTCGAGCCGGAGTCGGACCGGATGACCCCCGAGCAGAAGGCGGAGACGCTTTCCCTCGCCTACATCGTCTTCCCCAACGAGGAGGGCCTCGCCTGCTACGTCGGGCACCGGGACCTTGAGCGCGGGGCAAGGGAGATG
This sequence comes from Anaerotruncus sp., assembly GCF_057433415.1. Lineage (NCBI taxonomy): Bacteria > Bacillati > Bacillota > Clostridia > Eubacteriales > Oscillospiraceae > Anaerotruncus > Anaerotruncus sp. The sequence goes on from NZ_DBMDHH010000034.1 coordinate 11,329, forward strand.
CTCGCCCAGGGCCCCGAGATCGTCGTTGTGACGCGGGGCGCGGCGGGCTGCGAGGTCTTCACGAAGGAGGCGCATTTCGCGGTCCCGGCGTTCCGGGTGCCGGTGCGGGACACCACCGGGGCGGGGGACACCTTCAACGCGGTGTTCGTCTCCTGCCTTGCGAGGGAATACCCCCTCGAGCGGTGCGCATGGCTCGCCACGGCCGCCGCGGCGATTCAGATCCAGCAGGTGGGCTCCCGGACGGGGCTCGCGGACGAAGCGGCGGCAAAACGGCTCCTGCGCGCGCAGGGTATCCGTTTTTCAGATCAGGACTAGATGGAAGGAGTGCGACAAATGACATTGGAAGAGAGAATTTTGGGCTCGCTGCTCGGCGGCGCGATCGGAGACGCGATGGGCGCCGCGACCGAGACCCGCACCCCCGAACTGATCAGGGAGAAATTCGGCGGCTACGTGCGGGAATTCCGCCAGGCGCCGGAGGATACCTTCGCGCGCGGGGCCGTGGCTGGTTACGTCACCGACGACTTTTCCCTCGCCTACTATACGGCGCGGGAGATCGTCAAAAACGGCGGGAAGATCGACCGGGGGGTGGCCGAGCGTTCGGTGCTGACCTGGTCGGAGCACCCCGAGTACTTTGACAACTACGCGGGCCCGACCACCCGCGCGGGCATCGCCCGCCTCAAGGGGGAGACGCCCGCCGAGGGCTACAGCTTCCTCGCCTGCGACAACGCCAAGGCGACCAACGGCGCGGGCATGAAGATCGGCCCGGTCGGGATGCTCCATCCGGGGGACCTCGACCGCGCGGTGGCGGACGCGGTGACGATCATCCGCGTCACCCACGACAACGACCTGGCCATCTCGGGCGGCTGCGCGATCGCGGCCGCGGTGAGCTGCGCGATGGTCGAGGGCAGAAACGCCGTCGACATCGTGAACGCGGGCCTCTACGGCGCGCGGGAGGGGATGCGGCTGGCGCGCGGCTTCGCGAAGAAGCTGGCGGGCCCGTCGGTTGAAAAGCGCATCTCCCTCGCGGCGGAGATCGGCCTGCGCCACTGCGGCGACTATGAGCGCGCGATGCTTGAACTGGGCGACGTGGTCGGCGCGGGCCTGCACGTCTCCGAGGCGGTGCCCTGCGTGTTCGGGCTGGTCATGTCCACCAACGGCCACCCGCTCGAGACGATCTTCTCGGCGGTCAACATCGGCAACGACACCGACACGGTGGCGGCGATGGCGGGCTATATCGTCGGGGCGCTCAACGGCGCGCCGGCCTACGACTCCTATTATTATGACACGATCGAGGCGGCCAACCATTTCGACCTGCGGTCGCTCGCACATGAGATGGCGGCCTGCGCCGCCCGGAATTGAGGAGGCGGAAGGATGGAAAAGATGGATGCGCAGGCGGCGCGCCCGCTGATCTGGGAGGAGCTGCGCAAGGTGGCCCGCCCCGATTCCCGCTTCAGCTGGAAGTTCAGCGAGTTCATCGCGGACTATGAGGGAAGCGATCTCTGCGCGGAGAACCTCTGCGCGACGGAGATTTACAGGAACAGCGAGGTCGTCTTCATCACGCCCGACAACAATCTGGAGACCTTCCGGGAGCGGGCGATCCGCGACAAAAAGACGATCCTCATGACCAACTACGGCATCGAGCGGGGGGTCTTCCTCATCGCGCCGGGCAGCGTGCCCGAGGGCAAGGAGGAGCTCGCCTCCACCCTCGACGGCGTGCAGCGGTACTGGAAGTTCATCACCCTCCGGGAGATCGCCGAAAAGATTAAGCACATCGACATGCTCGTGACGGGCGCGTCGGCCATCACGCCGAGCGGCATCCGCTTCGGCAAGGGGCACGGCTACTTCGACCTCGAATGGGCGATGTTCTACACCAAGGGGGTCGTGGACACTGACACCCCCGTCTTCGCGGTTGGGCACGACTGCCAGGTCGTCGACGTGGACGTCGAGGTGCGCGTCTACGACACGGCGATCGACTACATCGTCACCCCCACCCGCGTCATCAAGACCCGCAGCGAATTCCCCAAGCCCACCAGGGGGATCCTCTGGAGCCTGCTCGCGCCCGGTATGCGGGAGAAGATCCCGCCCATCCAGGAGCTCTGGTGCGAAATCCACTGCAAATAGCCCCGCCGCCTCCTCGGGCGGGGCGCCAGCATCGAAAGGGGCGGCCGCTTAAAAGCGGCCGCCCCTTCCATCTGCCCGGGGGATTTTGCGCCGGATTCGGAAAGCGGGTTGTCACCGGGGGGATTTTCGTTTATACTGGAAGTGATTCCGCGGCGGGACGCCGCGGGAAAACCGCGGGCGCGCCCGCGGCAAACAAAGGAAAAGGGGAAACACAATGGCTTGGGTCGATTACGCGCTCTACCTTGTCTTCGGAGGGGTGGCGTTCATCCTGCTGGCGTTCGCGGCGAATCTCGTCATCACGGCCAAAACTGGGAAGTCCTCCCTGCTGCTCAGCCGGATCTACTACATCGCGGCGATCGTGACGGTGCTCGTCAACCTGGTGCGCTCGGTCGCGGTCTACAACTGGGGCATCTGGCTCGCGAACCTGCTGGTGCTCGCCTGCGTGGGGGTCGCCTTCCGGCGCAACGAGCGGGACGCCAAGAGCACGGAGGAGCAGGGACGCGGCAGGTAGCTCCGCGGTGACGCAAAAAATCCGCGCCGCACGGCGGCGCGGATCATGCCGCGCGGAAAATTATTCCCGCGGGGGCTCCCCGGCGGAGGCCTGCGCGTCCGCCGGCCCGCCGGCGTTCGCGCCGCCCTGGAGGTCCTTGAGGAGCGCGGCGAGCTCCTCGGCGGAGAGCTGCCCCCGCAGGCTGTCGATCGTCTTTTGCAGGTCCTTCTGCGCGCCCTTCGCGCCCGCCTTCGCCCACTCGGCGCTCTGGCGCTGGGCGGCGGTCATGAGGCGGTCGGCGTATTCGCGCCCGTCGGGCGCGGGCGCGACCGGCATGGCGGCGATGACGCCCGCCAGCACGATGAAGAGCTTGAGCGCCACGAGCGCGGGGCCGAGGCTCTCATAGGACGAGTCGGAGGAAGTCATGTTGAAGGCGGCGAACTGCCGGATGTTGACAACGTTGAAGACGGCGTAGAGCGCAAAGCCCGCGAGCGCGGCGGCGCAGCGTTTTTTCCCGCCCAGCCCGCGCGGGCGCGCGGTGAGCAGGGCGAGCGCCAGGATCACGGCCAGGAAGGCCAGCTCGACGTAGAGGACGGGCGGCTGTCCGGCGAGGGACCCGCCGAAGAGCAGTTTGCGCCAAAACCAGACCTGCCCCAGGACGGCCGCGAGAAAGAGCGCGGTGGAGACGACGGGCCGGGAACGGGTGCCGCTGACGTTTTTCATGGAAGGACCACTCCTTATCCGGCCGGGAGGCCCGGCCGCGTTGCTTCCAAAAGCATACCACACCCGCCGGGGTTGCGCAAGTCCCGGGCAGGCCCGCGGGGGCCCAACGACGAATTGATTTGAGGGGATACAGCATGGAAATTTTCATCCGGATCGGCTATATCGTCATGATCGCGGCGATCGTCCTCTGCTTCTATTTCAGCAGAAAGCAGCAGCACGGCCTGCGCGAAGCGGTGGACAGGTTCGCGTTCGCCTACGTAAAGATCTCCAACCACGTCTCCGCGCGGCCGCCCGCCGCGGAACTCGCGGTCGAGCGCGGGGAGGGGGACGCGGTGCGCCCGCTCCCGCTCGGGGAGCAGCCGGAGGCGATCCGCGCGGCCATCGAGCGCGCGAGCGGCGGCAAGGTGGTCAAGCTCTACGACGAGATGATGGACGCGATGCTCGAGATCGAGAACCGCTGCGGCAGGCACCGCCGGATGAACAGCCAGTTCCGCGAGCCGATCGCCGCCCTGTTCCACAAGGCGCGCACCTTCCTGACGGCGAGCGAGCATCTGGAAAACATCCGCACCGCGGCGGACAAGCAGGCGTTCGACAGCTTCCTCCGCGACCAGGGGGACGACCGCATGGTCCTGCTGCGCCGGATCACCGGCGGGGCGGGGGAGCAGTTCTCCGCCCTCAGCAAGCACTACGACCTCGCGGCGCGCGAGGCGGCCGAGCGGGAGAAAAAGCGCCCCGCCCGCGGCAGATAGCACAGAGGGGAGGGGACCGGCTTGTCACGGCGGGAAAAAACCTATCTGATCCCATCGCACCGCCCCGAGGGGGACGACCCGCGCGACATCCTCATGGAGCGCGACCGGCTCGAGGCGATCATCGAATCCTCCTTCGACGGCATCTACATCACCGACGGCAGCGCGGTGACCCTCATGATCAACAAGAGCTACGAGGCGATCAGCGGCCTGCGCCGCGAGGAGGTGCTCGGCAAGGACATGCGCACCCTCGAGACGACGGGGGTCATCTCCCGCTCGGGCACCCTGCTCGCGATCGAGGCGGGCACCTCGGTGACGCTCGAGCAGACCTTCAAGACGGGCCGGCGCGCGATCATCACCTCGACGCCGACCTTCGACCAGGACAACAACATCGTGATGGTCGTTACCAACGTGCGCGACGTCACCGAGATGTACGCCCTCAAGGGCCAGCTCGAGGAGAGCTGGGCGCAGTCCAAGCAGTACCGGGACGAGCTGGAGGCGATGCGCCGCCGGCTGGGCAGCCGCCCGGACCTGATCGCCGTCGACGCGGCGACGATCGCGACGATCCGCACGGCGGACAAGCTCGCGCCGCTCGACGCGACGGTGCTCATCGTGGGGGAGCGCGGGGTCGGCAAAAGCACGGTCGCCAAATACATCCACTCCAAGTCCGCCCGCAAGAAGGGGAAGTTCGTCACCGTGAGCTGCGGGGCGATCCCACCCGAGACGATGAACGAGGAGCTCTTCGGGGTCGCGCGCGACGGCGAGGTGCGCCCCGGCCTCTTCGAGACGGGCAGCGGCGGCACGATCTTTTTGAACGAGGTGGGCGAGCTGCCCCCCGACATCCAGATGAAGGTCTGCCGCCTCATCCACGAAAAGACGATCACCCGGGTGGGCTCGCCCGACCCGGTCCGGGTCGACGCGCGCGTGCTCGCGTCGACCTCCCACGACCTCGAGCAGCTGACCGCCGAAAAGAAGCTGCAGGAGGAGTTCTACTACTGCCTCAACGCCCTTCCGGTCGAGGTGCCGCCGCTGCGCAGACGGCGGGAGGACATCATCCCCTTCGTGCAGTTCTTCGCGTCGGAGCTCAACAAAAAATACAATATGAAGAAGAAGTTCTCCCAGACCGCGCTGCTCGGGCTCAAGAGCTACGACTGGCCGGGCAACGTGCGGGAGCTGCACAACGTCGTCGAACGGACGATCGTGCTCAGCGGGCGCAACCCGATCGAGCTGGAGGACCTGCCGATCTCGGACGAGATCCGGCTGGAGGACGAGGACCTGGCCGAATTGACCGAGCCGGTCGACCTGCGCGCGATCCTGCGGCAGGTGGAGCGCAGCTATCTCGACCGGGCCTACGCGCGGTTCGGGAACGTCCGGGACGCGGCCAAAAGCCTGGGGCTCGATCCCTCCACCTTCGTCCGCAGGCGCAAGCGGGACGCGCAGTAAATTGTTGCAGTTTTGATTGATGTTGCGTTTATGCAACAAAATTTCCGGGAAATAGGGCTTGTTTCCCCCGGCGAAATCCCTCAATCTGTTGCGAAACTGCAACGGACTGGGGGATTTTCATATATATCAGACGATAATTGCCGCAATTATTTGTTAAAAACGCACAACAAAAATGCATAAAATGACGTGTTAAAAATAAAACAACATTCACAATCTTTTCATAAACAGGACTTTTTTTATTTACTTTCGGGTTCAAAGCCGATATAATAAGCGTGAAAAGACAGGCGCACAGCGGCAAGATTGTGCGAGGCTGTTTTGTGTCCATTGTTGGGCGCCCGGGGCCGGAAACGCGCGCACCGGCCCGGCGGCGACCCGAAAGAGACAAAAGGAGGAGATTGTCAGTGACCGAGACAACCGAGAAGACCAACGTTGTCCCAGAGGGCTTCATGACCGAAAAGTTCCCGCTTAAAAAACGCGGCTATGGTGAGGAACAGCCCGGAATCAAGTTTGGCCCGTTCAAAATCCGTATTCCCCTGATCCACCACGAGTGGCAGTGGACCGAGTGTGCCGCCGCCATGTTCCTCGGCGTCGCCTGCCTGGGCGCGGGCGTCACCACCACGATGACCACCTTCGGCCTCAACGAGCCGGCGAACATCGCCGCCCTGGGCCTCACCGAGAACGGCGCGTTCCTGATGGCGCTGACCTTCGGCGTTCTCAACGCGGTCTGCTACTACCTGCCCTCCCTGCTGGGCGACCCCGTGGTCCCCGGCTGGATCACCCCGGCGCTTCCGCTGACGCTGAAGTTCCTCGAGCAGTGGAGCATCCCCGACTACGCCACCGGCAACGTCGATCGAATTAAGGCAATGATTGCGCTGCAAATGCTTGTCGCCCTCTGCTTCCTGATCATGGGCGCGACCGGCATCGGCCGGAAACTGGTGGAATGCGTCCCGATGTCCATCAAAGCGGGCATCGTGCTCGGCGCCGGCATCACGGCGGGCGTCAACGTCTTCCAGGCCCGTATGCCCGCAGCCCCCTGGACGGTCGCGATCGCCTGCCTGCTGTCCTACCTGTTCCTGTTCAACCCCTCCTTCGAGCGCAAGGCAAGGACCTCGAACTTCTGGAGGCTGGTTCGTAACCAGGGCGTCGTCCCGGCACAGCTCTTCGCGATCATCCTGGCGCCCATCCTGCTGCGTGAAATTCCGATGCCCCAGATCCAGTGGGGACTCACCCCGCTCAGCTTCGGCTTCGTGATGGAGCACTTCACCATCTTCGGAATCGGCTTCCCCGAGATGAGCTTCTTCCTCGCGGCGATCCCGTCGGCGCTGACCACCTACATCATCGCGTTCTCCGACTTCGTCCTCGCGAAAGAGGTCGTCGCGGAGGCCACGGCGGCCCGTCCGGACGAAATCGTCATCTTCGACGCCGGCCGTTCCAACCTCGTCAGCTTCCTGCGTAACGGCATCATGTCCGTGTTCGCCCCCTGGGTCCCGATGTGCGGCCCGCTGTGGGCTTCCGGCCTGCTGACCATCACCGAGCGCTACAAACGCGGCTACAAGACCATGCGTACATACTGGGGCGGCGTCTGCACCTTCCGCGCGTCCACTGTGATCGCGGTTATGATCCTGCCGCTCGTCACCCTCATCAAGCCGGCGTTCGCCATCTTCTTCGGCATCACGATGGCGGTCCAGTGCTTCGCCTGCGGCAACATCGGCATGCGTATGGCCACCACCGCCAACGAGCGCGGCATCGCCTGCGTCATCGCCGCGGCGCTGACCTTCTTCACCCCCGCGCAGGCGCTTCTCGTCGGCATCATCGTCTGGGCTGTCGTCGAAGGCAGCGAGTCGGTCGTCCGCTTCAAAAACAGAAAGGCTACGGCGGCGTAACATCCCTTAACGGGATACCGCATCTTTCGTCGGCCACACGGGAAAACAGGGCTGAACTGAAAAGATCGGCTCTGTTTTCCCTCGTTATCCGTAAAATGGAAAAGGAGCGCACAAGTATGAAATTGATTATCGTGAAACCGGAGCTGCACAAGTTCGCAAGCTGCGCGGAATTCGCGGAGGCGTTCAAGCTGGGCGAAAACGACCTCGTGCTCACGAACGAGTACATCTTCAACCCCTACTTCGGGAAGCTGAACCTGCCGGTACATACGATCTTCCAGGAAAAATACGGCGCCGGCGAGCCGACCGACGTCATGGTCGACGCGATCGCGGCGGACGCGGTGAAGACGGGCTGCAAGCGGATCATCGCGATCGGCGGCGGCACGGTCATCGACATCGCGAAGGTGCTGGCGGTTTCGGACGGCGGCCCCGTCGACGCGCTGTACGACAACGTCGCGAACCTCGAAAAGCGCCATGAGCTGGTCATCGTCCCGACGACCTGCGGCACGGGCAGCGAGGTCACCAATATTTCGATCATCAACCGCACCCGCATCGGCACCAAGATGGGCCTGGCGAGCGAGAAGATGTTCGCGGACGCGGCGGTGCTTGTGCCCGAGCTCCTGAGCAGCCTGCCGTTCGGCGTGTTCGCCACCAGCTCGATCGACGCGCTCGTGCACGCGGTCGAGTCGAGCCTGTCGCCCAAGGCGACCGCCTACACCAAGCTCTTCGGCTACAAGGCGATCGAGATGATCATCCGCAGCTACCAGAAGCTGGTGAAGGAGGGCCGCGAGGTCCTCGGCGGCCTGATGGAGGACTTCCTGATCGCCTCCAACTACGCGGGCCTCGCGTTCGGGACCGCCGGCTGCGCCGCGGTGCACGCGATGAGCTATCCGCTCGGCGGCACCTACCACGTCCCCCACGGCGAGAGCAACTACGCGATGTTCACCGGCGTGCTGAAAAACTACATGGAGATCAAGCAGGACGGCGAGATCGCGGTGATGAACGGCTACCTGGCGGATCTGCTCGGCTGCGGCGTGGGCGAGGTGTACGACAAGCTCGAGGAGCTCTTAAACCAGGTGCTGCCCAAGAAGGCGCTGCATGAGTACGGCGTGACGGTGCAGGACCTCGACACCTTCACCGAAGCGGTCATGACCACGCAGGGCCGCCTGATGGGCAACAACTTCGTGCCGCTCGACGCGGAACGGGTTCGCAAAATTTACGGGGAGCTTTATTGAGCTTTGAAAAAAGGGAGGAACTAGGGCAATGGCACTCATGACGGGCGAAGAATATATCGAGAGTATCCGCAAACTCAATATGGAGATCTACATGTTCGGCAAACGGGTGGAGAATCCGGTGGACGACCCCATCCTGCGCCCCTCCCTCAACTCGGTGCGCATGACCTACGATCTTGCGCAGATGCCCGAGTATGAGGACATCATGACGGCGGTATCCCCCGAGACGGGCAAGCGCATCAACCGCTTCACCCACATCCACCGCAGCACCGAGGACCTCATCAAGAAGGTCAAGATGCAGCGTCTGCTCGGCCAGCAGACCGCGGCCTGCTTCCAGCGCTGCGTGGGTATGGACGCGTTCAACGCCGAGTACTCCACCACCTATGAGATGGACCAGAAGTACGGCACCCACTATTTCGAGAACTTCAAGAACTTCATGTTCTACTGCCAGGAGAACGACCTGACGGTGGACGGCGCGATGACCGACCCGAAGGGCGACCGCGGGCTTGCGCCGCACGCGCAGGCCGATCCCGACATGTACCTGCACATCGTCGAGCGCCGTCCGGACGGCATCGTCGTGCGCGGCGCCAAGGCCCACCAGACGGGCATCATCAACTCCCACGAAGTCATCGTCATGCCGACCTGCTCGATGGGCCCGGACGACAGCGACTACGCGGTTTCCTTCGCGGTGCCGGTGGACACCAAGGGCATCTTCATGGTCATCGGCCGCCAGAGCTGCGACACCCGTAAGCGGGAGGGCAGCGAGATGGACGTCGGCAACGCCGAGTTCGGCGGCGTCGAGGCGCTCGTCGTGTTCGACAACGTCTTCGTCCCCAACGACCGCATCTTCATGTGCGGCGAGGCGGAGTACGCGGGCATGCTCGTCGAGCGGTTCGCGGGCTACCACCGCCAGAGCTACGGCGGCTGCAAGGTCGGCGTGGGCGACGTGCTCATCGGCGCGGCGGCGGTCGCGGCCGACTACAACGGCGCGGCGCGCGCCAGCCACATCAAGGATAAGCTCATCGAGATGACCCACCTCAACGAGACCCTCTACTGCTGCGGCATCGCCTGCTCGGCCGAGGGCCACCCGACCGAGAGCGGCAACTATATCATCGACCTGCTGCTCGCCAACGTCTGCAAGCAGAACGTCACCCGCTTCCCCTATGAGATCGTGCGGCTGGCGGAGGACATCGCGGGCGGGCTCATGGTCACCGCGCCCAGCGAGGCGGACTTCCGCGACGGTAAGCTCGGACCCTATGTGGACAAATACCTGCGCGGCGTGGCGGACGTTTCGACCGAGAACCGCCTGCGCATCCTGCGGCTCATCGAGAACCTCTCGCTCGGCACGGCGGCCGTCGGCTACCGCACCGAGTCGATGCACGGCGCGGGCTCGCCGCAGGCGCAGCGCATCATGATTTCGCGCCAGGGCAACCTCGCGATGAAGAAGAAGCTGGCGAAGAAGATCGCCCATATCACCGAATAATGGACCGGTCATGCTGGGGGAACGGCGTATGGAGCTTGTAAACAGGATCGAACGGGTCCTTGACGAACGGGTGCGCCCGCAATTGGCGCTGCACCAGGGGGACATCGAGCTGGTGGACTGCGACGGGGAGGGCGTGCTGCGCGTGCGCCTCATCGGGCAGTGCGCCGGCTGCCCCTCGGCGTCGCTGACGGCGCAGATGCTCGTGGCGGAGGAGGTGCGCGCCCAGGTCCCGGAGGTCAGCCAGGTGCTGCTTCTGGGCGGCGTGAGCGACGGGCTTCTGGCCGAGGCGCGGGAGCTGCTGGCGCGCAGGCACGGATGACCGTCGCGGTGAAATACTGCGGGGGCTGCAACCCGCGCTACGAACGAACCGAATTGGCAGAGCGGCTGCGCGCCGATTTCCCCGGCGTGCGGATCGTCCGCGCGGAGGAACCGGCGGACGTGGCCGCGATCATCTGCGGGTGCCCGGCCGCGTGCGCGTCACGCGCCGGGCTTACCGCGCGGCTGGGCGCCGTCGTGCTGACGAGCCCCGCCGACTATGACAGGCTCCTGCGCCCGCTGCTCGCGGCGCAGAGTGATAAGGAGTGACACACACCATGGATTGGAAGGAACTTTACAGGCAGAAGCTCACCACGGCGGACGAGGCGGTGAAGCGGATCAAATCGGGCGATCGTGTCGTCGTGACCCACGCGACGGGCGAGTCGACCCTCCTCTCCGACGCGATGGTGAGAAACGCGGCGGCCTACCGCGATGTGGAGATCGTCCACATGGTGGCCATGGGCAAGGCGGAGTACTGCCAGCCCGAATATGCAGGGAATTTCCGGCACAACAGCCTTTTCCTCGGCGGCACCACCCGCAAGGCGATCGCGGAGGGCAGGGGGGACTTCACCCCGGTCTTCTTCTCCGAGATCCCCGACCTCTTCCGCACCCGCCTGCACCCGAACGTCGTCCTGCTCCAGCTCTCCCCGCCGGATGAGCACGGCTATTGCAGCTACGGCATCTCGGTCGACTACACCAAGCCCGCGGCCGAGTGCGCCGACCTCGTGATCGCGCAGATCAACCGGAACATGCCCCGCACGCTGGGCGACAGCTTCATCCACGTGAAGGACATCGACTGCATCATCGAGGCGGACACCCCCGTCATCGAGCTGGCTCCGCCGAAGATCACCGACGTGGAGCGCGCGATCGGCGAGAACGTGGCCTCCCTCGTGCGGGACGGCGACTGCCTCCAGCTCGGCATCGGCGCGATCCCCGACGCGGTGCTGCTCTTCCTCAAGGAGAAAAACGACCTCGGCATCCACTCGGAGATGTTCTCCGACGGCGTGGTCGAGCTCGTCGAGGCGGGCGTCATCACCAATAAATGCAAGAACATCCACAGGGGCCGCAGCGTCGCCACCTTCCTGATGGGCACCCGGCGCCTCTACGACTACGTGGACAACAACCCCGAGGTCGAGATGCTGCCGGTCGACTACGTCAACGACCCGCGCGTCATCTGCCAGAACGACAACCTCGTCTCGATTAACTCCTGCGTGCAGGTGGACCTGATGGGGCAGGTAGTCTCCACCTCGGTGGGCCTCAAGCAGATCTCGGGCGTCGGCGGCCAGGTGGACTTCGTGCGCGGCGCGAACATGTCCCGGGGCGGCCGCACGATCATGGCGATGCCCTCGACCGCCAAGGGCGGCGTGTCCAAGGTGGTCTCCTTCATCGACCACGGCGCGGCGGTCACGACCTCGCGGTACGACGTGGACTATGTCGTCACCGAGCAGGGCATCGCGCAGCTCAAGCGCAAGACCCTGCGGGAGCGGGCCCGCGAGCTGATCGGGGTGGCACATCCCGACGCGCGGCCGGAGCTCATCGAGGAGTACGAACGCCGGTTCCACTGCAAATTCTGAGAAAAAAGCCCGTATGCAGGCCATACGGGCTTTTTTAAAAGGGGAGGCAAACACCCATGACCAATCTGGAGAAATACGACCGGGCCTTTGTGCAGGCGCTCGGCGTCAAAAAAGAGGAGCTGGGCGAATCGCTCGTCTACCGGCGTAACGAGAACTGGGATTCGGTCGGGCATATGGACCTGGTCGTCCGGCTCGAGGAGGCGTTCGACATCTCGATCTCCTCCCCCGACGTAATGGCGCTCAACACCTACGAGCGGGGCAAGGAGATTCTGGGGAAATACGGCGTCACATTCTGAAAAAGGAGGGCGCGCCATGATCTTTGGGATTGACGAAAGGCCCCCCATCCGCCCCGCGGCCTACGGGGAGGGGGGAGAGGTCTACTCCTACGGGCGGCTGTGCGCCGACGCGGCCCGCGTCGCGGCGTGTACGCCGGGGCGGCCGCTCGTCTTTTCGTTCTGCGAAAACAGCTATGGGGCGCTCTGCGGCTACGCGGGGTTCCTGTCGGGCGGCGCGGTGCCGCTGCTGCTCGACGCGGGAATGCACCGGGAGCTGCTCGACGGCCTGCTGGAGACCTACCGGCCCGGCTTCCTCTGGTTGCCCGAGCGGATGGCCGGGGGCTTCCCCGGGACAAAGCGCCTCCTTTCGCTCGAGGGCTACGCGCTGCTCGGGAGGGGGGAGGCCCCGCCCGCCATGCACCCCGACCTCGCGCTGCTGCTGACGACCTCGGGGTCGACGGGCAGCCCCAAGCTCGTGCGCCAGAGCCGCCGCAACATCGAATCGAACGCGCGCGCGATCGTCCGCTACCTTGAAATCGGGGAGGAGGAGCGCGCGATCACGACGCTGCCGATGAACTACACCTACGGCCTTTCGATCGTCCAGAGCCACCTGCTGGCGGGCGCGTCGCTCATCCTGACCGGGCGCAGCGTCGTGGAGCCGGAATTCTGGGCGCTCTTCCGGGAGCGGGAGGCGACGAGCTTCGGCGGCGTGCCCTACACCTATGAAATTTTGAAGCGGGTCGGCTTCTTCGGCATGGAGCTGCCGAGCCTGCGCTATTTCACCCAGGCGGGCGGCAAGCTGCCGCCCGAGCTGCACGAGACCTGCGCGCGCTATGCCGACGCGCATGGCAAGCGGTTCTACGTCATGTACGGGCAGACCGAGGCGACCGCGCGGATGGGCTACCTGCCCTGGGAGCGCGCGCTTGAAAAGCGCGGCTGCATGGGGATCGCGATCCCCGGCGGGAGGTTCACCCTGCTCGACGTGGACGGCGCCGCGATCGATTCGCCCGGCGAAGTGGGGGAGCTTCGCTACGAGGGGGACAACGTGACGATGGGTTACGCCGCGTGCGCCGCCGACCTCGCGAAGGGGGACGAGCGGCGGGGCGTGCTGCTGACCGGCGACATGGCCGCCCGTGACGAGGAGGGCTTCTACACGATCGTGGGGCGCAAAAAGCGGTTTATCAAGCTGTTCGGAAGCCGGGTGAGCCTCGACGGGTGCGAACGGCTCGTGAAGGAGCAGTTTCCCGGCGTGGACTGCGCCTGCTACGGGAGGGACGACGCGCTCTGCGTCTGCCTGACCGACCCCGCGCTGCCCGAGCGGGCGGCGGACCGACTCGCGGAGCTTCTGGGGGTGCGGCGGCGGGCGGTCAGCGCGCGGTATGTGCGGGAGATCCCGCGCAGCGGCGCGGGCAAAATCCTCTACCGCGAGCTGGAGGAGGCGCCGTGAGCGCGGCGGACCGGCTGTGGGAGGCCCCGCCCTTCGGGCTCGCACCGGATGAAAAGGTAAAATACTTTACAGAGGCGCTCGCCGATCTGACCGCCTCCCACCGGCGGCGGTGTCCGCCCTATCGGAACATCCTCGGCGCGCTCGGCTTCGATCCCGCGTCGGCGCGCGCGCCGGAGGAGTTTCCATTCCTGCCGGTGGGGCTCTTCAAGAACCTCGAGCTTTGCAGCGTGCCGCCCGGGGAGGTGGCGCGGGTCGTGACCTCGTCGGGGACCTCGGGGCAGGTCCCCTCGAAAATTTATCTCGACGGGCCGACCGCCGACGGCCAGCGCCGCGCGCTGGCGGCGATCGTCTCCGACTTCATCGGGCCCGACCGCCTGCCGATGCTCGTGATCGACTGCCCGTCGGTGCTGCGCGGCGGCCGGTTCACGGCGCGTGCGGCGGGGGTGGCGGGGTTTGCCAGCTTCGGGCGCGGCCGGACGTGGGCGCTTGGGGACGACATGCGCCCCGACCTTGACGCGGTGTCCGCGTTCCTCGAAACATACGGCGGGAAACCGTTTCTGCTCTTCGGCTTTACCTTTCTCGTCTGGCAGTTCTTCGAGGCGCTCGCGGCAAGCGGACGCGCCTGGGACTTCCAAAACGGCGTGCTGATCCATGGCGGCGGCTGGAAGACGCTCGCCGACCGCGCGGTCGGCCCGGAGGAATTCCGCCGCCGGCTGGCGGAGGGGTTCGGGCTGCGACGGGTGCACGACTACTACGGCATGGCGGAACAGACCGGGTCGATCTTCATGGCGTGCGAGCGGGGACACCTGCATGTGAGCGCCTTTTCCGACCTGTTTGTGCGCCGCGCGTCCGACTTCTCCCTCTGCGAAACGGGGGAGGAGGGGATTTTGCAGGTGCAGTCGATCCTGCCGGAATCCTACCCGGGGCACAGCCTGCTCACCGAGGACCGGGGGGTGCTGCTCGGGGAGGACGGCTGCCCCTGCGGGCGGCGGGGCAAATATTTTGCGGTGCTCGGACGGCTCAGGGCCGCCGAGCTGAGGGGGTGCAGCGATACCTATGCGGCTGAACACGGCTGACGCGGCGTTCCTTGTGGGGGACGCGGCGGCGCTTGCGGCGATGCCCGGCACGCCGCCGCTCGAACCCTTTTCGCCCCGCGTCCTCGACCTCTTCGACGCGCTCTCGAAGGCGCTGCTCTCCCGCCCGGATGTCCGGCGGTTTCCCGATCTCGCCGCGCTCGCCTTCTGGTGCCGGCGCGCGGCCATGGAGGAGCGCCGAAAGCCCTACCTTGACGGGGAATTCCGCCTGGGGAGGGGAATGGCGTTCCACATCGCGCCGGGCAACGTGCCCCTCAACTTCGCCTATTCGCTGGCGGCCGGGCTGCTTGCGGGCAACGCGAACGCGGTGCGGCTGCCCTCCGAGCCCTTCCCGCAGGCGGCGCTCGTCTGCGCCGCGCTGGAGGAGCTTCTCGCCGGCGCGTTTTCCGACCTGCGGCCCTACGCCGCCTGCCTGCGCTATCCGCGCGAAAGCGGCCTCACCGAGGCGCTTTCCGCCCTCTGCGACGCGCGGATCATCTGGGGCGGGGACGAGACGGTCAGGCGGGTGCGCGCCTTCCCGCTGAAGCCGCGCGCGGCGGAGATCTGCTTTGCCGACCGCTGGTCCGCCTGCGTCATCGATAGCGGCGCCTACCTCGCCCACGCGGACCGGGACGCGCTCGCCCGGGACTTCTACAACGACACCTATTTGAACGACCAGCGCTCCTGTGCCGCCCCGCGCGCGGTATTATGGCTCGGGGAGCGGGAAGGGGAGGCCCGGGCGGACTTCTGGCCGCGTGTCGAGGCGATCGCGGCCGCGGAATACGACTGGCCCGCCGCGCTCGCCGTCGCGAAGCGGGAGGCGTTCTGCCGCATCGCGGCGGACTGCCCCGGCGCGCGGCTGCTCACGAGGGGGAACCTGCTTGTGCGGGTGGAGCTGCCCGCGCTCACGCCCGCCGCGATGGAACTCCATCCGGGCGGTGGCTTCTTCCTCGAGACGGCGGCGGATTCCCTTGACGCGCTCCTTCCCGTCTGCGGCGAAAAGTGCCAGACGGTCACCCACTACGGTGTAAAGCGGGAAGCCTTTCATGCCTTCCTGCGGGCGCACCGCCCCAGGGGAGCGGACCGGATGGTCCCGATCGGACGCGCGCTGGAATTTTCCCTCACGTGGGACGGGGTGGACCTCATCCGCAGGCTCTCCCGCGCCGCCGTGTGCGAAGCATCTGTAAAGGAGGACCCCACATGAAATTTTACGATAAGAAGCCCCGCGAACTGGAGCAGAACCCCTTCACCCTCCCCGACAATCCGGCGGTCATCGCCGCCGGGGAAAACGGCGACGCCGTTTCCGCCCCGCAGGGGGCGTTCGGCGTCTTCGCGGGCAGGCCGTGCGCCTTCCTCTTCCTGCCGCGGGATTCGCGGGTGTGCGCGCTGCTCGAGGCGGGCAAGCCCTGCTCGATCAGCTTTTTTGACACCCCCGCCTTCCGGGACAGCCTCAACGCCCTCGCCAGATACGGGACGCTCGACGCGGTCGGCCTGACCGCCGCCCGGGAGGGGGAGACCCCCTACTGCGAGGAGGCGGACACCGTCTTCCTCTGCCGCAGCGTGTGCATGCGCGGAGCGGAGGAACCGGAAAAGGAGACCGTCCTCTTCTTCTGCGAGATCACCAGGACGCTGCGCAAGCGGCCGGGCTTTAAGGACCGGCTGGTCGGCTGCTGCTGACGCCTTCCATTTGACCAACCTCACAGCCATGTGTCTTCCTGCAAGGAAAAAGGCCGCCCATTTGGGCGGCCTTTTTCCTGTCCGGCGCCCCGCGGGCGGCTTACAGGTGCATCCGTTTTTTCCATTCCGCGCGCATGCGTTCCCCCTCGAAGGAGAGGATCGCGGCGAGCGAAAGCAGGCTGCAGGCGACGCAGACGACCGAGGGGTAGACGACGGTGACCCACCGGAAGAGCAGAAACAGGATGGGGATGACGCCGAACAGCCCGTCGATGATCAGGTAGATGAAGAAATCCTCGACGCGCAGATGGAGCACGCGGGCGATCACGGCCATCCCGGCCATGGCAAAGACGCAGAGGCTGGGGACGACGTAGTTGAGCGACCAGCGGTGCCAGCCGGTAAAAACGTCCCAGAGCACGGCGAGCAGCGACAGCCAGAAGACGAGCCAGAGGATGTTCTTGGGGATGTTGTTGCGCTGGCGGATGACCGACCAGAGGCAGACCCACATGCAGGCGATGCCCGCCGCGACAAAGAGGGCCCACCACGAGCTGGAGGGGACGATCGCGTTGATGGCAAAGCAGATGACCACCGCCGCGATCGACAGGAAGACCATGCCGCGGATGAGCAGGTGGTAGGGCGGGTGATCGTCGGGCAGGCTGGGGAAGACGCAGGGCTCCGGCTCGCCCGAGAGGGGCCCCTGGCAGAGCGGGCAGTCCTCCCGGCTGTCGCGGACCGTGACCCGGCATTTTTCACAGTAACGCATGGAAGCTCACTCCTCGCTGACGGGATTGGAACTGATCTCGACCGGCAGCCCCATGCCGGTGAGGATCCGGAAGAAGCGCTTGGGCACGTCGGTGCTCACAAAGGGGGAGGTGAGGCTCAGCATGAGCCGGTCTCCGTAGGAGCACATGCACATCTGGAGCCGCCGCGCGCTGATGAACACGTCAAAGGCGCGGATGAAGGGCGCGCAGGCGGAGGGCATCGTGATCCGCCCGAGGTTGGAAAGGGAGGTCGTCTCCCCGCGCGCGGCGATCCAGCCGGACAGCCGCAGCACCGGGTCCTTGACCGCCAGCGGCATCACGCGGATGACGGGGTTATGTTCGAGCGCGGCCAGCCGATTCATGCGGCGGGCGAGCCGGTCGGCGGTGAGTTCCCGCGCGAAGGACGCCTTCACCGCGGCGAGCACCTCGTCAAAGGCCCAGCCGTTCTGGAAGTGGTACCCGGCGGTAAAGACCCCGAAGAAGTTGCGGACCGACTCCGACTCGAAGTAATTGCGCAGGTTGACGGGCACCGCGGCCACGACCGGCCGGCGGCTGCGTTCCCGCGCGGGCATCTCGCCCGCGACGGCGGTAAGCAGCACCGCCGTCAAAAAGACGGTCATGCTCACCCCCAGCTCCTTCGCCTTGGCGGCGGCCGCCCCGACGGGCAGCGACCCCTCCACGACCCGGATGCGGCCCCCCGGCAGCAGCGCGCCCTTCATGTGGTAGGCGCGCGGGGTCTTTTCCCCGCGGCCCTTCCGCTCCGGGACGTAGTGCTTGCGGAAGCTGTCGTCCTCCCGTTCCGAGCGGGAGGCGTCGAAGTCGAGCGCGGACGGGCTGTGCGTAAAGGCGTCCGGATGGCGCAGCAGCAGGTAGTCATAGACGAGCGCGCGCAAAAATTGCAGCGCGCCCGAACCGTCGGTCAGCGCGTGGTAGACCTCCAGGTTGATGCGGCAGCGGTAATAGGTGACCGCGAAGAGCAGCCCCCGCCGCCGCGGGTTATAGAGGGGGGAGCAGGGGGGACTGCTTTCCTCCGACACCTCGGGCACAAGATCGCTCTGCTCGAGGAAATACCAGAAGAGCCCCCGCCGCAGCACCGAACGAAACGGCGGGAACTTTTCAAGGGTGCGGCCGAGCGCGCGCCGGAGGACCTCCGGATCGACCGGCTCGCAGAGCTCGCAGGCAAAGCGGAAGACCTTGGGGTCCTGCTTGCTGCTCGTCGAGGGGAATATTTTGGCCGCGTTGTCCAAGCGGCTCCATTTTAAGGATTGTCTTGACATGCCGGATGGCTCACCTCGTCTAAAAAGCGGTTGATGTAACCGTAGGCCTTCTGCACCTGCGCGAAGCGGGGCGGCAGGGAGAAAAAGCCGTGGAGCGCGTCGGGGATGCGGTGCATCTCCACCGGGACGCCCGCGCGCTTGAGGGCCTCGCCGTACGCCTCCCCCTCGTCCCGCAGCGGGTCGTATTCGGCCGTGAGGATGAGGGTCTGCGGCTGGTTGGAGAAGTCCTCCGCCGCCAGCGGCGCAAAATAGGGGTTTTCACAGTCCTCCGGGCCGCTCCGGTAGAGCTCCATATATTCGCAGATGCGCTTGGAGGTCAACAGATAGTCGGTACCGTTTTCACGCACCGACGGAAAGGGGGAATTTTCCGTATGGTCGGCCGCCGTGGCGGGATAGATAAGGATCTGGCTGCGCGGCAGGAATTCCCCCCGGTCGCGCGCCATCAGCGAGACCGCCGCCGCGAGGTTCGCCCCGGCGCTGTCCCCGATCAGCGTGATCTGGTCGGCCCGCATCCCAAAGAGGCTCAGATCGAGGAAGATTTCCCGCGCGACCGCATAGCAGTCCTCGGGCGCGGCGGGGAAGCGGTATTCGGGCGCGAGGCGGTAATCGACCGACACGACCGAACGGTCGGTCAGCTTCGCCATATTGCGGCAGACCTTGTCGTAGCTGTCGATGTTGCCCGTCACCCAGCCGCCCCCGTGGAAAAAGAGCAGGATGGCGTGCTCCCCCTCCGTCTCGGGGGAGAAGATGCGCACGGGAATGTCGTGGTCGCCGTAATGCACCACGTGGTCCCACGGCTTATAGAAGAGAACGGGCCTGCCCGCCGCCGTCCGAAGCGCCCGCTCGATCGGGTAGGTCTTGCGGATGTCGATGTCCGGATAGGAGAGGGCTTTGAGCGCGGCGCGCATGGCCTTGTTGATTGCGATGGGAATTCCTCCTTTTTTGCCGCTCGGGAAGCGGCGGAGCTTCTTCTTTGATATCCCGCTCAGGGCGCTTCAGATTTGCCGCACTGCGCCCGGCGGGGCTAAGACGGGAATTGCCGCTTTACAAGCGGCAAGAATGACTTGCGCGTTCCGCCGCGCGCCACGGGTTCCTTTTCGGACGGACGAAAAGGAACCAAAAGTCCGCCTAAGAACCCTCCGCCGGGTTCTTAGGAATCTCCGGGAG
>NZ_DBMDHH010000035.1:0-30648 GCF_057433415.1 Anaerotruncus sp.
CTCAAGGGGACTGGCGGAAGTCCCCTTGAGCGCCCTTCTTCCGCCGACTTCTTGGGCGCGCAAGAAGTCGGCCCGCCCGCCGGGGCGGGACCCGGCAATCTATGCCGCCGAAGGCGGCTCCCCTAAAGCGCCCCGGAGGGGCGCAAAAAAGGCCTTCCGTCCGCCGGGCGGAAAATCTAAAAAGAAGCCCCGCCGGGCGCAGCGCGGCAAATCCCCCGGCAGAGCGTCAGTTTTGTTGCGACTTTATGGAGAATTGTTGCATGTTTTATCCAGCGCATTGACAGCGATACCCGCTCCGACTATACTGAAATTACGGAAAATGACATCCATACAGTTATGATAAGGAGTGATCGCACATGTCAATTTTAGTCACCGGAGGCGCCGGCTACATCGGTTCCCACACCTGCGTGGAGCTGCTGAACGCGGGCAAGGAAATCGTTGTGCTGGACAATTTCGTCAACTCCAAGCCCGAGGCCCTCAAACGCATCCGCCAGATTACCGGCAAGGACTTCAAATTCTATGAGGCCGACCTGCTCGACAAAGCCGGGGTGGAGCGGGTGTTCGAGCAGAACCAGATTGACGCGGTCATCCATTTCGCGGGGCTCAAGGCGGTCGGCGAATCCTGCCGCATTCCGCTGCGCTACTATCACAACAACCTCACCGGCACCCTCGTCCTCTGCGAGGTGATGGCGGCGCACGGCTGCAAAAAGATCGTCTTCTCCTCCTCCGCCACCGTCTACGGCATGGAGAATCCCGTCCCCTTCCGCGAGGATATGCCGCTGCCCCACGCGGCCACCAACCCCTACGGTACCACCAAGCTCTATATCGAGCAGATCCTCACCGATCTGTGGAAGGCCGATCCTGCGTGGAGCGTCGCGCTGCTGCGCTACTTCAACCCCATCGGCGCGCACAAAAGCGGCCTGCTCGGCGAGGACCCCAACGGCATCCCCAACAACCTCCTGCCCTACATCGCGCAGGTGGCGACCGGCAAGCTCGAGGACCTGGCCATCTACGGAGACGACTACGAGACGCACGACGGCACCGGCGTGCGCGACTACATCCACGTGGTCGACCTCGCGGTGGGCCATCTGAAGGCGCTCGACTACGTCCTCGACCACACCGGCGTGGAGGCGATCAACCTCGGCACCGGCCATGGCTACTCGGTGCTCGACGTGCTCCACGCCTTCGAGAAGGCCTGCGGCAAGCCGATCAAGCACCACATCGCGCCCCGCCGCCCCGGCGACATCGCCAACTCCTACGCGGACGCTTCCAAGGCGAAGGAGCTGCTCGGATGGACGGCCGAACGGACGCTCGACGACATGTGCGAGGACAACTGGAATTTCAGCAAAAAGAATCCCAACGGGCTTTGAGTCCTTTCCGGGAGGCGGCGAAGGCCGCCTCCCGTTTTTTTGCCCCTTCCGTCATCTTCTTGAACTTTATGGGGAAAACTGCTATGATGTGACTTGTTTGGAATGTGTTGGCCCTGCCGAAAAAAGATCGAGGGATGTTTATGGCAAAGAAAAAACAACAGATGCATGCAAAATCCGTATTCAGCCTGCTTTTCGGCAAGCTGTCCATCGTCATCCTGCTGATGCTGGTCCAGCTGGCGATCCTGCTGGTGGCGATCATCCTGCTGGGCGACCACTTTGTGGCCGTCTACGGATTCCTCACCGCGCTGAGCGTCACGATCGCGGTCTGGCTGGTCAGCAAGGATGAAAACCCCGCCTACAAGCTGGCGTGGATCATTCCCATTTTGATCTTCCCCATCTTCGGCGGGCTTTTCTACCTCATGTTCGGCAACAAGAGCATGCCGAAAAAGCTCGCCCGGCGGATCACGCTGGCTGAGAAGAGCGCCCCCCGCGTGCTGGCGCAGGACGCCTCCTGCGTCGAGGAGCTGCGGGAGGCGGACCCCGGCATGGCCACCCTCTCCGACTATATCCTGCGCACCACCGGATCCCCCCTCTGGAAAAACACCCAGTCGGAATACCTGCCCATCGGCGAAACGATGTGGGCGCGGATGCTCGAGGAGCTGCCCAAGGCCAAACGGTTCATCTTCATGGAGTACTTTATCCTCGAGGAGGGGGTCATGTGGGAGCCGATCTTTCAGATCCTCCGCGAAAAGGCCGCGGAGGGGGTGGACGTGCGCTTCATGTACGATGACCTCGGCTCGATCATGACGCTGCCCGCCAACTACGCCGCCAAGCTGCGCAAGGCGGGCATCAAGTGCGCGCTCTTCAACCCCTTCCAGCCCCACCTCAACTCGATGATGAACTACCGCGACCACCGCAAGATCACCGTGATCGACGGCAACGTGGGGTTCTGCGGCGGCATCAATATCGCCGACGAATACATCAACGACTACGAAAAGCACGGCCACTGGAAGGACACCGGCGTGCTGCTGCGCGGCGACGGCGTGTGGGGGCTGACGGCGATGTTCCTCTCTCTGTGGAATTTCACCGTCCCCACCGACCATGACTTCGCCCGGTACCGCCCCACCCAGCCCCAGCCGTGCGACGGCTTCGTGCAGCCGTTCGGCGATTCTCCGCTCGACCAGATCAACGTCTCGGAGGAGACGTACATGCAGATCATCAACCGCGCCACCCGCTACGTCTACATCACCACCCCCTATCTCATCCTCGACAGCGAGATGATCACCGCGCTGCAGATTGCGGCGCGCAGCGGAGTCGACGTGCGCATCATCACCCCCCACATCCCCGACAAATGGGTCGTGCACCAGACCACCCAGTCCTTCTATCAGCCGCTGCTCAACGCGGGGGTGCGCATCTATGAATACACCCCCGGCTTCGTCCACGCGAAGATGTATGTCTCGGACGATAAGGTCGCGATCGTCGGGACCGCCAACATGGACTACCGCAGCTTCTACCTGCACTTCGAGTGCGGGGTCTGCTTCTACCAGTCGGGCGTCGTGGCCGACGTCCGGGACGACATCGTAAAGACCTTCGGCAAATGCTTTGAAATCCCCCGCGACTACATCAAGCACGTCAAGCTGTGGAAGCGGATCGTGCGCGCCTTCCTGCGCCTCTTCTCGCCCATCATGTAGGCCTTTTCCGGCTTATGCAGAAGCGGGCCGCCTTTACCAGGCGGCCCGCTTCTATTTGCAGGAGGAGACGGTTTATTCTCCGGGGACCCCATAGGGATATGCGATCCGCTGGCGGAGGTCCTCAGGAAGGCGGGAGAGGGGCAGGAGGACCGGCGTTCCGCCCGTCGCGCCCCTGAACCAGAAGTTCGCGCAGACGACCGGCTCGGTCGTGTTCCAGCTCGGCACGGCGGCCGCGGCCAGCGCGGCGATATCCGCCGGGTCCTCGAAGAGGACTTCGCTCGCGCCCGCCATCTGGGCCTGCACGACGGCGTTCCCCCACTCGTCGAGCTCCACGTCCTCCCCCGGCGAGAAGTCCGCCGCCAGCACGTCTGGGTTCTCGGCGTAATACCGCCGGGAGGCTTCGACGTTCTCCTTCAGGTAGTCGTAGTCGTTGGCGGTGAACTCCCCACGCCCCGGGATCACCTGGAGCACCGCGCTGTCCGACGTGGTGAGATACCGTACGCCCGAGCCGGAGACCCCCACCGCGTAGCAGGCGTCCAAGTCAGGTGCGATCTCGTCGAGCACTCCCTTCTCCGCGAGGAAGGCGCGGGTATGCAAGGAGCTCTCCGTCACGAGGAAGCTGCCGCTCGTGGAGGCGCGCGGCGCACCCTCGGGCGGGAGGTCCGCCTCGAACGTCACCCACGCGACGGGCGCGTCCGACGGGTGCAGCAGGTCCTCGGCGGTCTGCGCGAGCAGGTCGGTCCGCACCGCGTCCAGAAGCGCCTGCGAATCGGCGGCCGGCCACGCCTTTTCCACCGTCCAGGCCCCGAAGGGGTCGGAGATCCGCCATTTTTTGACGTCCTGACCCCGGTCGAAGAACGCCGGGTGGGTCTGCGCGAGCAGGTCGGGGCTCGTCTCCAGCGGCGCGAGCAGACGGATCGAGCTGGTGCCCGCGCCCTCGTACCGGCGGGTGAGGGTGCGGCCGTTCTTGAGGGTGTAGGTGATCGTGCTGCCCAGGTGCATGTATTCCTCGCCCGGCTCGAGGGTGATCCCCTCGTAGGGGCGGTACCGCTTGGCGATCACGTCCCGGTGGAACGCCTCCACCGCCGACAGATCCTCCGGCGACGAGAGCAGCACCTCGTTCGTGTAGCCGACGGCCCGGCCGGCTTTGTCCCCGTTATCGGGGAGGCCGGGCTCCACACGGCAGATGCTGACGTCCGCGGCGTAGCGGCCGGTGTAGCCGATCTCCACCGCGGCGACCTCCTCCGGCGCGGGCACGCGGCTTTCATAGCCGAACGCGCCGGTCATCGGGATGAGGGAGACGAGCACGACGCCGGCGACCGTCGCCGCGCCCAGCGGCAGGCTGCGCACGAGCGTCTTGAAGCCGCGGTTGAGGACGACCTCGGCCACCGCGTAGGCGAGCGCGCCGATGAGCGCCGTCCAGAGCAGGAAATCGGTCCGCCCGTGGCTGCCGGAGCAGGCGATCAGCCCGGCGGTCACGCCGCAGACGGCGGTGCCCGCCAGCTTGACCAGCGCCTGCAGGACGCCGCGCGAGGAGGTGGTCTCCGCGACCTCGGTCCTGCGGCGGCGGTAGACGCGCACGGCGGCCAGGAAGATGAGCAGTCCGAGCGCCAGCCAGACGAGCAGCGCGAGGTTCGCGCCCGGCAGGCGGCCCGGCCCGAACAGCCTGATCGGGGAGGAGGCGCCGAGCGTCCCGTCCGCGATGGCGAACCGTTCGATCATCAGCGTCACGGGGGAGAGCCTGGTTACGAAGGTGAGCGCGTCCACCCCCGCGCTCCAGCCGAAGAGAAAGAGCTCTGTGACGGTGAGCCCCAGCGCCGAAAGGACGGGAGCGGCGAGCAGCAGGGTCCCCGACAGCACGAAGGTGTCGAAGACGGTGCCGACGCAGACCGAGACAAAGGTGGTGACCGCGTAGATCGCAAAGCCGCAGATCATCCAGCCGAGCGCGTCGAGCCAGAGGTAGGCGGTCACGTCGGGCAGAAAGCCGAATTTTGCGATCTGCACAGCCATGATGAAGAGGTTGGAGGCGGCCAGCGGAAGCCCGACGATCGTCATGCCCACGGCGGCGTTTGCCGTCAGGAGCGTCCCGCGGGAGACGGGAATCGCGTGGTAGACGTCGGACGCCTTTTTGGAGTGCATGTAGCTGTTGAGCACGAGGGCGAGAATCATGGGCGCGAGCAGCGCGATCATCAGGAAAAAGACGATCGACACGCCCGCGAAGTTGCAGCCGAGGCCCTCGAAGCTGTAGAAATACATCGGGTTTTGGGCGAGCGTTTCGGACGCGTACGCCTGGATGCGGGCGGCCTCGGCCGGGTCCACCCGCTTGAACGCCTCGAGCGCGAAGAGCAGCGGGTAGCAGACCGCCACAAGCGCGGAATAGAGCCAGAGGTAGCCCCGGTTGCGGTGCAGGATGTCCCGGTAGAGCTCGCGGAACCGGCCGGGCTTAGAGGAGGATGTTGTTGTAGTCATATCCGACCGCCTCCATTTCATGAATGAATACCTCCTCGAGGGTGAGCGGGACCCCTTCCGCAAAGACGGCGCCCTGCCGCAGCAGATAGTCCGACGCCTCGGCGGAATTTCCCCGCACGACGAGGGTCACGAGGCTGCCCGTGCGGACCGCCTGCATGATGTTGAGCCCCGCAAGCGCCGCGTCGTCCATCCCCTGCGGGAAGGCTGCGTGCACCTTGCAGAAGCCGAGCTTGAGCTCGTCGAGCTCCCGCTCGAAGAGGATTTTCCCCTGGTGCAGAAGCCCCACATGGTCGCACAGGTCCTCAAGCTCCCGCAGGTTGTGGCTCGTGATCACGACGGTCATCTCCCGCGACGCGATGTCGTCCGACAGGAGCTTCTTCACCGCGCCGCGCATCACCGGATCGAGCCCGTCGAACGCCTCGTCGAGCAGCAGCAGGTCGGGTTCGCAGGAGAGGGCGAGCAGCAGCGCCGCCTGCCGTTTCATCCCCTTGGAAAAGGTGCCGAGTTTCTGGCGGGGGTCCAGGGGGAAAATTGTGCAAAGTTTTTTGTATTTTGTGTCCGAAAACCGTCTATAAATTTGTTTATAGAATGTGGCCATCTCTTCGAGGGTGCTCTGCGGCAGGAAGTACAGGTCGTCCGCGACGAAAAAGATCCGTTCCTTGACCGCGATGTTCTCGTAAACCGGCTCCCCGGCGACCGTGACCTGCCCGCCGTCGGGCATGTAGACCCCCGACGCCAGCCGCAGGAAGGTCGATTTGCCCGACCCGTTGGACCCCACGAGCCCGTAGATCGAGCCTGCGTGGATCTCGGTGTCGAGCGAGGAAAGCGCCGTGAAATCCCCGAAGCACTTCACGAGCGACTGCGCTTTAATCATGGTTCGTTCCCTCCTCATATACCGCTTTGACCGCCCCGAGCGCCTCTTCGCGCGGGATTCCCGCACGCCGGCCCTCCGCGGCGGCCTCCCGGAGCTTTTCCAGCCGCTGCCCGCGCAGCATCCGCGCCGCGGCCGGTCCGGGCGAAACGAAGCTGCCCTTGCCCGCGACGGAGTAGATGACGCCGCTGCGTTCAAGCTCCTGATAGGCCTTCTGCACGGTGTTCGGGTTGACGCCCAGGTCCCTCGCGAGGCTGCGCACGCTCGGCAGCTGCTCGTCGGGCGCGAGCGCCCCCAGCGATACCAGTTCGGAGAGCCCCCGGACCAGCTGTTCATAGATCGGCTGGCGGCTCTGCAAATCAAGCGACAGCACGGTTCCACCCCTTTCGGTCGATTAATCGTATTGTCTGTATTAAAACAATTAGTACAGTTACAGCTTACCACACCCGCCCGGAAAATGCAAGGGGAAATTGCGGCTTTTTCCGAAAGAGGGCGTTTTTAAAGGTTTTATGAATTTTTCCCAATCCATTTGACACCCGTAAAAATGATGGTATACTTTAGGGAGATATGATCTGAAATTGCTTCCTGACGGCGGGCCCGCCGCGCCGGTTTTCCCGGCCGGAAGCCCGCGTGAGCGCTTTTTCGGGCCCCTGTCTTTTCACACTAAATCACGAGGTGGATTGCTTTTGAGGAAAACCAAGATCGTCTGCACCCTCGGCCCCGCGTCCGACAGTGAAGAACGGATTCACAGCCTGATCTGCGCCGGCATGGACGTCGCGCGCTTCAACTTTTCCCACGGCTCCCACGAGAGCCACAAGGCCACCTTCGAGCGGGTCAGCCGCCTGCGCGAAGAGCTGCGCCTGCCCGTCGCCACCCTGCTCGACACCAAGGGCCCGGAGATCCGTCTCGGCGTCTTCAAGGGCGGGAAGGCCGAACTGCACGCGGGCAGCCATTTCACGCTGACCGCCGACGAGTGCGAGGGGGACGAGACGCGCGCGTCGATCACCTTCCCCGGCCTCGCCGAGGACGTGGGCAGGGGGGACACCATCCTGCTCAACGACGGCGCCATCGAATTGCGCGTCACCGGAACCCACGACGGCGCCATCGACACCGAGATTGTCAACGGCGGCGTCATCTCCGACCACAAGGGGGTCAACGTCCCCGGCGTGCGCCTCTCGATGCCCTACATCAGCGAGCGCGACCGTTCGGACATCCTCTTCGGCGCGGAGACCGGCTTCGACTTCATCGCGGCCTCCTTCGTCAGCCGGGCGGAGGACATTCTGGAAATCCGCCAGCTGCTCGAGCGGCAGGGCAACCAGACCATCCGCATCATCGCAAAGATCGAGAACGCGGAAGGGGTCAAAAACATCGACGAGATCCTGCGCGTCTCGGACGGCATCATGGTCGCGCGCGGCGATATGGGCGTGGAGGTCCCCCTTGAGGACGTGCCCGTCTTCCAGAAGCTGCTGATCAAAAAATGCTACAACACCGGCAAGATGGTCATCACCGCCACCCAGATGCTCGAAAGCATGATCCACAGCCCCCGTCCCACCCGCGCCGAGGCCGCCGACGTGGCCAACGCGATCTACGACGGGACGAGCGCGGTGATGCTTTCGGGCGAGACGGCCGCGGGCGACTACCCCGTCGAGGCGGTGCGCACGATGGCGCAGATCGCCGAGCGCGCCGAACGGGACATCGACTACCGCAAACGCTTTTACTCCCGCTCGAACGAGCGGCTCCCCGATATCACCAACGCGATCTCCCACGCCACCTGCACCACCGCCTACGATTTGGGCGCGGCCGCGATCATCACCGTCACCTGGTCGGGCACGACGGCGCGGATGCTCTCCAAGTACCGCCCCGACATCCCGGTCATCGCCTGCACCCATGAGAAGGCCACCTACTGGCAGCTTGCCCTCTCGTGGGGGGTCACGCCCCTGCTCTGCGACGTGAAGGAGAACACCGACGACCTCTTTACCCACGCCGTCGCGAAGTCGAAGGCCGCCGGGTATGTGCACGACGGCGACATCGTGGTCATCACCGCGGGGGTCCCGCTGGGGGTCAACGGCACCACCAACCTGCTCAAGGTCCATGTGGTCGGCGACATCCTCGTCACCGGGCAGGGAGTCAACAAACGGTCGGCCTTCGGCAGGCTGTGCGTCGCCAGGACCGAGGAGGAGGCGCTCAAGAACTTTAACGACGGCGACATCCTCGTCATCCCCCAGACCTCCAACGCGCTGCTGCCCATCCTCAAGAAGGCGTCCGGCATCGTGACCGAGCGGGGGGGCCTCAATTCCCACGCCGCGATCGTCGGCATGGCGCTCGATATCCCCGTCATCGTCTTCGCGGAGAACGCGACCGCGATCCTCAAATCCTCCTCCGTCGTGGAGGTCGACGCCTCGGCCGGTACGGTCAGCAACCGCACCAGGACAGAATAAAACGCTGGCAATGCCCCCCGCGGGGCGTCACGATAAATGAGTCTACGATAAAGGAGTCTGTATATGAAACGCTTACACCTTTCCAACCGTTTGATCGCGCTGTTCCTGGCGATTGCCATGCTGCTCACGATGGCGGCCTGCGGCGAGCGCGCAAAGCCGGGCGAGGACGAGGGTCCCTCCTCCTCCGACGTCTCCTCTCAGCCGAAAGTCCCGGCGTTCATCAACCCCTTGGAGGATGTCGACCTCACCCCTGTCGCGGAACCCGTGGCTCCCGAGGGCGAACTGCTTGAAAAACTCAACAAGGCCTACAACGTCAACAACGACGTCGTCGGCTGGATCCGCGTCCCCGACACCCTGATCGACAACGAGGTGCTTCAGTACGTCTCCACCCCGCCCCAGGCGTCCGACAACCTCTATTACGAGCGTAAGGACATCAACAAGAACTACAGCTTCTACGGCTGCTACTGGGCGGATTATGAGAACAAGATCGGCAACCGCAACGAGCTCTCCCAGAACACGATCATCTACGGGCACAGCATGTCCGACACGATCAGGGACGACCCGGAGCAGGATAAGTTCACCCAGCTGAAAAAATACCTCGACATCGAGTGGGCGAAAAAGCACCCCTACATCTACTTCTCCACCGCCGAGGACGACATGACCTGGAAGGTCTTCGCGGTCTCCTATGTGGACACCAAGCTCTCCTACAACCTGCCCGAGTATAAGGACCAGAACTTCAACGAGCTGATCGCGGAGCTCAAGGACCGCTCCCAGTTCGACATCGACGTCGACGTGACCCCCTCCGACAAGATCCTAATCCTCTCCACCTGTACATATCCGACCGGCTACACCAACAAGGCGATCGACGAGGCCACCAAGTTCCTCATCTGCGCCCGCCTGGTCCGTCCGGGCGAGGCCACTCCCGATACCCTCGAGATGACCGTCAACCCCGACCCCAAGAAGCCGCAGTACAGCTGAACAGCATAATGAAAAAGGGCCCGCAGGCAAAGCCTGCGGGCCCTTTTTGCGTCCCCGTCCGCCTCAGCGGGCGAGGTGGGTCTCGTAAACGCGGCGCAGCTCCGCCTCCCCTTCGGGGGAGAGCGGGGAAAACGGGCGCCTGCATCCGTGGGATTCGATGCCGGAATATTCGAGCAGCTTTTTGACCGATGCGAACACCCCGTGGCGGCAGATGACTTCGATCGCCTCGTTCGCCCTGCGCTGGAAGGCGAGCGCCCGCGCGGGGTCGCCCGCGCGGAACCGGTCGTATACCCCGCGCACAAGCGGGAGCAGGCAGTTGTAGGTGCTGCCCACGCCTCCGTCCGCCCCCGCGGCGAGCCCGGACAGGAGCATCTCGTCAAAGCCGTTCCACACGGTGAGGCCGGGATTGCGGGCCTTGATCCGTTCGAGCTGGAACATGTCCGAGCTGGTGAATTTGATCCCGGCCAGCCGGGAGCTGGATTTGAGCCGTTCGAGGAAGGGTTCGGTCAGCGCGAACCCCGAGAGGTTCGGGAAGTTGTAGACGAACATCGGCAGTCCGCTCCCCGCCATGATCTCGAGGTAGTAGTCCTCGATCTCCCGCTGGGTGAACTTATAGTAGAAGGGGCTGATCGCGGAGACGGCGTCGGCGCCCGCGGCCTCGGCGTGCTGCGCAAAGTCGACCGCCTGCCGGGTGGAGATCGCGCCCACGTGGGAAACGACCAGTTTTTCGCCGTTGTTCTCCTCGAGCACCGCCTCGAGGATCCCCTTGCGCTCCGATTCGGTCAGCAGGAAGGTCTCCGCCGTGCTGCCGCCCACGTAAAATCCGTCGATTCCTTCCGCGATCAGGCGGCGCACCAGCTTTTTGAGTTCCCGGTAATTCACCTCCCCGGTCTCCGTGTAGGGGGTCACCAGCGCCGCGTGCAGGCCCGCGTATTCCTTTTTCATCATGTCGCATCCTTTTTGCCCGGGGCGGCTGTCGCCGCCCCGGGGGTGTGTTTTTTCAGGGCTGTTTCCGTTTCCATTCCAGTCCGGCGACCGCGGCGGCCGCGCAGGCCGCCAGCAGGAGCGCCAGCGCGGGCGCCGCAGGGGCCGCCGCAGGGGCGGCGGCATCCGGCGCGGGCCGCGCCTGCGGAACCGCCGCCTTGACCGCCGCGTCGGGCGCCGCCGTTTCGGGCACCGCGGGAGGCGTGCCCCGCGCCGCGGCGGGCGCGTCGGCCACGTGGACCGTACCGCCCGTGACGGGATTCACACGGCCTTGCGCGGACGCTTCCGGCAGGCTTTCGCCGCCCGTTTCCGCATAGAGCTCCGCGAGATCGCTTAGCGGGTAGAAGACCCTCCCCTTCTCGCGGGGCAGAACGTCGCCGCCGTAGATCACGATGGGGCCGCCGGCGAAGTTTCCGCTGACGACCAGCGTCACGTCGCGTCCGCGCAGCGCGTCCAGCACCGAGCGGGGCATTTCGTCGAATTTGCCCGGGTTCGCTTTGACGACGTCGCCGTCCTTCGCACGGCGGATGGCGTCCGCAAGCCTGCTCCAGTAGGCGTCCGCCTCGCCGCGGGGGGAACCGCCGCCGCCCGACCCGCCGCGTCCCGGCTTTCCGCCGGGAGCCGGCGGCGTATCGGCGGACCTCTTCTGTGCGAAGAGCCAGCCCGGCAGCTCCGGCTCGTTATAGGCGTTAAACCAGCAGCTGTGGCCCACGCCGGGATATTCGGTGTAGCGCGCCTCTCCGCCCGCCGCCCGCAGGGCCTCCGTCATTTCGCGGGAGCCGGCAGCCGGCACGGTCGGGTCCGCGTCGCCGTGGAACGCCCAGACGGGCAGGTTTTTCAGGAGCGCCGCCTCCTCCGGGTCGCCCGCGCCGCAGATGGGGACCGCCGCGGCGAAGAGGTCCGGGCTGCGCATCGCCATGTCCCACACGCCGTAGCCGCCCATCGAAATCCCGACCAGGTAGAGCCGGTCCCTGTCGACGCGGTAGTCGCCGCAGAGTTTTTCGAGCAGCTCCTCAACCGCCTGCATCGAGGCGCTCTCCGGGGTCTCCGACAGGTCGTAGGAGCCGTCCGCCCACGGGGTGTTCACCCACTGGCTGTCCGTACCGATCTGCGGGGCGACCATGATGCAGTCGTAGTCCACATCCTGCCTGTCGAGGATCTTCTGGAAGACGCCCGCCTCGGCAAGCTGCTTTTCGTTGTCGGTTCCGCGCGCGCCCGCCCCGTGCAGGAAGAGGACGAGCGGGTAGGTCCTGTCCGCGCTGTAATCCTCGGGCAGGATGAGCCGGTAGGGCAGCGTCGTCCCCGCCGAGTCGGTAAAGCTCCCGCGCGAGGCGGCCTCATCGGCGCTGCGCACGCCCTTGAGCGCCAGAATCTCCCCGGCGGACAGGGCGTAGTTATAGAGGCGCACCTCGTCCATCGCGCCCTTAAACTCCCGCGTTGCGCTGCCGTTATTTTTGCTCATGCCGATGCGCAGGATGTTCTCCCCGTTGACGTCGTACTGCCGGTCCTTCGGCTTGGAGGCGGAGAGCTTCCCATCGATGTAGATCTCCTGCGCCTGCGCGCGGTTGACGATCGCGAGATGGGTCCAGCGGCCGGCCCTGATCTTTTCCGCCGCGTTCAGCGTGGACTCCTCGGCGCCGTTCCCGATGTTGAACTGGAGGGTGCCGCTATTGAGGCGCACCCACCACTGTTTCGCACCCGCCGTATATCCGCCGTACCAGAAGAGCAGCTTCTGGTCGGTGAGGTCGCTCGGCTTGACCCAGAGGGAGGCGGTGAATTCGCCCTCCCCGAAGTCCCCGCCCAGCGGCTCGTTGACGTCGAGGAAGCTCCCGCTGCCGCCGCAGGCGAGCCCGCTGCCGTACCGCCCGTCCGCGGTGATGGAGACGTTGCGCGCGGCGGCGCTGTTGCCCAGGCCCGAGAGGTCGGGGACCATGCCGCCCGAAAGCCGCTCCATGTCGTAGTGGAGGATCAGGGCGTCCTCCGGGACCTTCCCGTCCCGGAGAACGGTGAAGGTGTACCCGACGGTCCTGCCGCCCGCGCGGACTTCAACGGAGACCGGCGTGCGCAGGCCGGTAAGCTCCGCGCGGAAGCTGTCCCCCGGAAGGACCTCCCCGTTGACGGCGATTTCCGCCGCCCCGTCAAAGGGGACGAACCGGATGTCGAGCGCCGCCGTCCCCTCCGCCACACGCACCTGATAGTCGTTGACAAGCGGACTGAACGCCGGCTCGATCTCCGCCTGCGGCTCAAAGGAGACCGCCTTGAGGCTGGCCTTGTTGTCCGCCTCGAGCCAGTCGAGGGAAAAGCGCAGCAGCTTCAGGGTGAAATTTCCGCCCGGGGAGTTCTCCGCCAGCACGCAGACCGTGCCGTCCTCGTCCACCGTGATATCGGAATACCCGCCGTCCTTTGCGAGGATGGTCCGCTTGGCAGACCAGGTCCTGCCGTCGTCATAGCTCGCCTTGACGGTGATGTTGGAGCGGGAGCTCGTGCTCTCGGCGTTGACAAAGAGGATGGTGCCGCTGTCGTAGCGCACGAGGCTGCCAAAGCAGGTGGGGTCGGGCAGCGCGTCGTCGAAGCGGGGCTCGCTCCAGCCGTCGTAGCCGTTGGGGCTTACGGTGATCGACCGCCGTTTGGCGGGAGAAACGTTGCGCATGTTGAGCATGACGCTGCCGTCGCTCAGCTCGACCGCCGTCGTCTCGTTGGGGTCGGACATCTCCCCGGTGGGATGGACCAGCTCGCCGAGCTGCCAGCTTCCGCCGGCGTCGGTGCTGTAAAGGGTGGTCACCACCGCCGGATGGTGGGACATGTCCGCCTCGCCCGACTCCTTGAGCACCAGCCAGACGGGCACGAGCAGCGTGCCGTCGCGCAGCTCGATGCCGTGGCCGGGGCCGGTGGCGATGACGTTGCGGATCTCCGGGCTCGTCATGTCGGAGATCTCCTCCGGCTCGCTCCAGCTCACCCCGTCGTCGTCACTGCGGCGGTAGAAGACGCCTCCGTTGGACGACTCCACGCCGTACATGACGCAGTAGAGCAGATGCACCGTGCCGTCCCGCGACGCGATCATGACGGGGTTATTCACCGTCTTGCCCGCCTGGGAACCCGCGGCGAGCATCTGCGATTCGCTCCAGGTGTTGCCGCCGTCGGTGCTGCGCTTCATCAGCACGTCCATCGGCGCCCAGTCGCCCGCATTTTTACGCGCCTCGGTGTAGGCGAGCAGCGTCCCGGCGGCGGTGGTCACGATGCCGGGGATGCGGAAGTGGCCGTACCCCTCGGCGCCCGCCTGCCAGACGACGCTCTCCCCGAGCTTGTTGGAGGCCGGGTCGAAGGGGGTGGAGGCCGTCACCGACGGACCGTCGGAGCTGTAGCCGTTCGCATTGCCCGCCTCCACCTTGAAGAGGTAGGAGGTGCTCTCCTCGAGGCCGGTAAAGGTATAGGAGGCCGCCGCGCCGTCCACCTCCCCCGCCAGCTTCCCGTCGGCGTAAAGGCGGTAGCCGTCGACCGCCATCCGCGGGGCGTCCCACTCGACGGAAATCCGGTCTTCAAGCACCTCGGTTACCCGCAGTTTCTCCCGCTTGCTCCAGATCGGCACCGAGTCCGCCGGCACCTCGTAGGCGAGGGTCACATATTCGAGGAACGCCTCGGTCGGCTGTCCAGGCGTGCCCTGGCTCCAAAACTGGATCAGGTCGCCGTTCTTGTCCTTCTGCAGTGTGA
The DNA here is from genome assembly GCF_057433415.1 of Anaerotruncus sp. Classification (NCBI taxonomy): domain Bacteria; kingdom Bacillati; phylum Bacillota; class Clostridia; order Eubacteriales; family Oscillospiraceae; genus Anaerotruncus; species Anaerotruncus sp. The sequence goes on from NZ_DBMDHH010000035.1 coordinate 14,510, forward strand.
TGTCGCACTTGTAGTCGTCGTCGATGTAGAGCTTGGCGGTGGGGTTGTCGCTCTTCTCGACCTCAAAGCGGTAGACATGCCAGTCGTTCCCCGCCTCAAAGGAATAATGGCCGCCCCAGGTGCTCCCGCCGCCGCAGAAGCGCAGTTCCGTCTCCTCGATGCTGAACATGAGGCGGTAGGTGTCGTCGATCGCGATTTTGCTGGCGAGGGTGCTCTTGTTCGAAGTCACTTCGCCCGTGCCGAACCGCCCCACGCGCGCCTTGAATTCCAGCACATGCTTCTGCGGGACCGCGGTCTCGAGGCCGATGATCGAGTTCGGCTGGTTCGTGCTGGCCAGCCGGAGCGCCGGCCCGTCGGTGACCTCGACCGTGCCGCTTGAAGACCACGCGTACTCCTTTCCGAAGTCGGCGAAATGCTCGTCCACATATTTGAAGAGCTCCCCGGATTCCTGCGGCGCGCCGCCGCCCGTCACCCGCAGGTACTCCACGCCCGCGACCGACGGGCTGTCCGCCGTCCCGTTCACCCAGAATTCGAGGACGGGTTCATTGCCGTCCTCCTGGAAGGCGATCTCCGTTATTTGGCGGTCGTCCACATAGAGCTTCGCCGAGGGGGTCTCCCCGGTCCGGTCCACCTTGAACCGGTAGGTATGCCAGTCGGTGCCCGCCGCAAAAGCGGAGGAACCGGCCCACGTCCCCTCCGGCGTGCAGTACCGGAGCTGATCCTCGTTGATCTTGAACATCAGCCGCCTTCCCCCCAGGGCCAGCTTGAAGGAAAGGTTGGCGCTGCCGGAGGTGTATTGCTCCACCCGGGCCCTGAATTCCACCGTGTAGCGGTCGGCGTCCAGGGTGCGGAACAGCTGCGCCTGAACGTTTACGCCCGTCGCGCCGGTCAGCAGGAGGCCTCCCTCCGGCCCCACCGCCGCGTTGCCGGCGAACGACCACTCCCCGGCCAGGCCGTCGGGGGAAAAGCTCTCGTCGAGCAGTGTCTCCCCGGAAACAGCCGCGTTCCGGGCGCGCACCGCCGAGGCGGCGACGAACCCTTCCGGCAGCGCGTCCGGATCGACGGGCGCGTCCGGGTCGGTGGGCGCGTCCGGGTCGGTTGGCGCGTCCGGGTCGACGGGCGCGTCCAGGTCGACGGGCGCGTCCGGGTCAACGGGCGCGTCCGGGTCGACGGGCGCGTCCGGAACCGCGGAATCCGCGGATTCGGACCGCGCGGCAGGCGCGGAGAGGTCCTCCTGCGCCCACACCGGCCCGGCGCCCATGGTGCAGACCATGAGCACCGCAAGCAGCAGGGACAGTCCTCTTTTCATCCTTTTCTCTCTCATGCTCGGTTCTCCTTCTCTCCTCACGCGTTTACATGCTTACTCTTTCACGCTTCCGACAAGGAAGCCCTTGGCAAAGTATTTCTGTACGAAGGGGTAGATGCAGAGGATGGGGACGACGCTGACGATGATGACCGCGCATTTGACCGTCTCTGCCGGGGGCATGTTGGCCAGCGGCAGGGCGAGGTCGGAACCGCTCGCGTTGAGGATGATGCCGCGCATGATGTTTTGCAGCGGCAGCTTGGCGTTGTCCACGATGAACAGCGAGGAATAGAACCACTCGTTCCAGTGCCAAACGGCGTACATCATCCCCACCGTCGCGATCGACGGCAGGCTCAGCGGCAGCACGATCCGCCGGAAGAGCTGGAACTGGTTGCAGCCGTCAATCATGGCGGCCTCCTCCAGGCCGGGCGGGAGCTGCTGGTAGAACGCCTTCATGATGAAGATGTACACCGAATTGATCGCGAAGGGCAGGATCATCGACCAGAAGCTGTCGTAGAGCCCCACCCCCTTCACGAGCAGAAAGAGCGGCACGAGCGGCACCGGGAAGACGATCGCCACATTGATCAGCGCGATGACCAGCCTGCGGCCGGGCAGGTCGTTTTTCGAGAGCGCGTAAGCCATCGTGCAGGTGAAAAGCAGCTGGGTGGCAGTGCCCGCGACCACGCGCATAATGGTGACGCCATAGGCGTTGAAGATGCTCGATCCCTTGGAGAGGATCATCCGGTAGGCCGCCGCGTCGAACACCTCGGGGATCAGGATAAAGGTCCCCCGGCGGGAAATCTCGTCCTGCGACAGGAAGGACTGCATGAGGACGATGAACATCGGCAGCAAAAAGCAGACGCAGAGCAGGACCAGCAGGGTGATGTTGACCACTGTAAAGACTTTTTCGCCCGTGCTCTTGCAGGCCATACGATCACTCCTTTACGAATACATATTCTGCTGGCCCATCTTGTTGGCGATAAAGTTGGTGATCATGACCAGCATAAACCCGATCACCGATTTGAAGAGGTTGACGGCGGTGGCATAGGAATACCGGAACTCGGTGAGCCCCGCCCGGTAGACGTAGGTGTCGAGGATGTCGCTCACCTTGTAGACGCTGGGCGAATAGAGCAGCAGCGTCTCCTCCCAGCCCTCGTTCATGATGACGCCAATGCGCATGATGAACATGATCGTAATCGCAAAGCTGATGCAGGGCAGGGTGATCCTGGTGATCTGCTTGATCTTTCCGGCGCCGTCGAGCGCGGCCGCCTCGTAGAGCTGCGGGTCGATGCCGGACATCGCGGCGATATACACGATCGAGCTCCAGCCGATATTCTTCCACGCGATGGCCCCCAGCAGGATCTGCCGGAACCAGTGCACGTCGGTGACATAGTAGCTCGGGACGCCGCCGAAGTGCGCCACAATGGCGGGAACGATTCCCCCGTTGGTGGAAAAGAGGGTGAACACAAGCCCCGCCAGCACGACGTTGGAGACGAAATAGGGCATGTAGGACACCGTCTGCACAAAGGTCTTGAAAAATTTACTGCGCACCTCGTTGAGGAGCAGCGCCAGCAGGATGGGCAGGGTGAACTCGACGAGCAGGCGCAGGACCGCCAGAATCACCGTGTTGCCGAACACGTTCCAGAAGTAATAGGAATTCAAAAACTCCTGAAAGTGCCGAAACCCCACCCATTCGCCGGTGAACATCGCCGACAGCCCCTCGAAGGGGGCCAGGTCCTTAAAGGCGATCATATACCCCGCGAGCGGGATATACCGGAAAACCAGAAAGTACAGGAGTCCGGGCAGCAGGAACAGGTATAACATCTTGTATTTCCACATCTTTGCGGGCAGCCCCCGCCTTGCGGGGACGCCGCCCTTTTTCCCCGCGGCGGGGCGCGGCAGTACCGCCGGCTGATTTCGCACGCTGATCCCTCCTATAGCCGGGAAGGCGGCGGGGGCCCGCGCCCCCGTCCGTCTCCCGCGGGCCGGCTTTCCGGCCGTCTATTTTACCTGTTCAAAATACATCTCGGTGTAGGCGTCGATCCAGTCCTGCATGCCCGCGTCGTAGAGCTCCTGCACGAACTGGTCGTACTCGTCGATCGGGCGGGTGCCCATGATGAAGTTGATCGTCTCCTCCTCGAGCATCCTCGAGATGTCCGAGGCGCCGGGGACTCTGGCCTTGATGACCGCCGGGTCGTAGACGATGCCCGAATCAAACGGGATCTTGCCGCGCTTGAGGTCGGTGTGCTCGTTGGTCAGATATTCCTGGTGACGGGCCTGCTGGGGGTTGTCGCCCGAGACGGCGGTCTCCATCGGGAGCCCGATCGCAAAGGCGTATTCCGCGTAGTACCCGGTCTTTTCGCCGATCGTCTCGTAGATGTGGGCGTCCTTGTCCTTCCACTTCCAGAACATCCCCTCGGGGCCGTACCAGGTGACCATATGGTTGGCGGGATCGCTGTAGATGAAGTTGAGCATGTCGATGACCGCCTCGGGATGCTCGCACTTGGCGGAGATGAGCGCGCCGGTGGTGGAGGCGGGCATGGCGGTCTCCGCCTTGCCGGACGGTCCCTCGAGTCCGTCGTGCTGGTAGTCGTAATTCGCCTCGGGGAAGGTCTTCTGCAGGTCGTAGAGGGAGAGGGTGATGTTGGAGTACCACACCGCCGCGGAGCCGACCTTGCCCTGCTTGACGATCTCGCGGATCTTATCCTTGCTCAGCGAGGCGAATTCGGGATACATGTAGCCCTTCGTGTACCACTCGTTCATCTTGGCGAGGAAATCCTTGAAGCCGGGCTGCAGCTCGGCGGGTTTGATCTTGTTGTCGGTGGGGTCGAGCCAGTTGCTGTAGCCATACTCGGTGAACGCGCCGAGGAAAGAGTTGTGCAGCCCCTTGGAGGAGTGCTTGCCCGCGATGTCCGCCAGCAGCGGGATGGTGCCCTCGCCGCCCGTGCCGTTCTCCTTGAAGGTGCGCAGGACGTTGTCCAGTTCATCGATCGTCCTGGGCATCTCCAGGTTTTCCTTCTCCAGCCAGTCGGTCCGGATCCAGGTCGGGTTGCCGAGGTTGGGCGTGCTGCGCGGCACGCCGTAGATGTTCCCCTCCTTGTCGGTCATGGCCTTCCACGCCTCTTCCGGCCATGCCTTCACGATGTCCTGTCCCTTGCCGTCAAGGTAGCTGTTGATCGGGACGATGACCTTTTTGCTCGCGTATTCCGACCAGTCCCCCCAGAAGAGGTCGACCTGGTCGCCGCCGGCGAGCAGGAGGTTGAGCTTTTCCGTCTCGTTGCCCGCGGGCGGCACGATCACCTGAACGTCGTAGCCGGTGTTTTCCAGCATCCACTGGTGAATCTGCTCCATGATCGCGGGGTCGGCGCCCGCCTCGGAGCCCGCGCCCGCGATCGAGCCGCTGTTGTTGTAGACGACGATCTTGACGGGGGCCTGGGCGCCTTCTTCCGCCGGGGCGCCGGGAGCGGCGCTGTCCACATCGGGCGCGGGAGCGGGGCTTTCGCCGCCGCAGCCGGTCAGGCTGCCCGCCAGCATCATCGCGGCGATGGCGGCTGCAAGAATCCTTCTCTTCATTTCTCTTTTCCTCCCATTTCATTGAAGTCGGTTTTCGTGCGGCCGGGTCCCGGCCACACCCCGAGTATAAAAAGGAAGCCGCTGTTTTGAAAGGGCGGCATTTTGACTAATTCCATCAAAAAACCTACAAAGTCAAAAATGAATAGATAAAAATGCTATATTTATCGTTTTCGCCACGAAAATTTTGTCCAATATATGTAAAACCGCCCCGCCGCTTACGCGGCGGGGCGGTTTTCCGGCGCCTACCGGCCCTGGTTCATCCTGCGGTAATCGCCGGGGGTCACCCCCGTGGCGTCCTTGAAGACCTTGATGAAATAGTTGATGTTGGAGTAGCCGAGCCGTTCGCAGACCTCCTTGATTTTGAGGTTGCTCCCCGTGAGCAGCTCCTTCGCCTTTTCCACCCGCATCCCGGTCAGGTAGTCCATGAACTTGACGCCCGTCTCCTTTTTGAAAATCCGGCTGACGTAGGCGGGGTTGAGGTTGAGCTGCTGCGCGACCGATTCCAGCGTGGTGTTCTGGCTGCAGTCCGCGCGGATGATCGCCAGGACCTGTTCCACACGCGCGTCGCTTTTTTTGGTGGCGAGGGTGCCCAGGCAGTCGGCCGTGGCCGTGAGCACCCCGTCGAACCACTTGAGCGCCGCGCCGATCCCGTCGAGCCGGAGCAGCTCGTCGTAAAGGTTCCGGGTGTCCCCGTACACCCTGCCGGGCGGCACGCCCGCCGCGTTGACGAGCTTGACGACACTGGTGAGCACGTCCATGTAAAGGCTTTGCACCTGCCGGTATTCGAGCGGGTCGTTCTCCTGCATGAGCTCCTTGAGCAGCTCCCGGAAGGCCCGGCAGGCCTTCTCCCCCTCCCCCGACTGGAGCGCGTCGAGGATCTTGTCGATGCGGTCCTGGCTGTAGCGGAGGACCCCCTTTTCTCCGGCGGGCGCGTCCGCGAAGAGCACGCCGTCCTCATCCGAGAGTTCCCGGCGCAGCAGGGCACGTTCGGCCTCCAGATAGGCCCGGCGCAGCTCTCCCACCTCGCCGATCTGTCCGCTGAGCACGACGGTGCAGGGGATCTGCGCCGCGCGCGCCAGCTCCCGGCGCATCCCCTCGAGCTTATCCATCAGCTGCGCGGTATCGCCCTCCGCCGCGTTGAGCAGCGCGACCACCTTTCCGTCCTCCATCTCCGCCAGTTCAAACGGGTAGGGGCGGAGATTGTCCAGCAGGTAGCTGAGCAGCAGGTCCTTTTTGATGCTCAGCGGGCCGAACCGGTCCCCCTCCTCCAGCGCGTCGTAGGAAAAGAGCACGATCCGCAGGCTGCGGTCGTCCAGCCCGATGTTCAGCAGCTTGAACTGCCGCCGCACCTCCTCCTCCGAGTAGTCGTTGCGGCGCAGCAGGGAGATCAAAAAACGCCGCCGGTGCACCGGCAGACTGTTCTGCAGGCGTTCGACAAGGTCCATCTCATTCATCTTGAGTTCCTCAAAGACGCCGGCCAGCCCGTCGAATTCGTTTTTCCAACCCGATTTCCGGGGGCTTTCCCCCACGATCTCCATCAGCCTCTCGATGGGGGAATACAGCCTGCGGGAGGCGACCGCCGCCGCCAGGATCACGCAGGCCGTCACTCCCGCGAGGCTCAGCAGGAACACCATCTGCAGCGCCTCGACCCCCTGGTAGAGCTGCTGGACGTCCGAGACCATGACAAAGTTCCAGCCGAGCTTGTCCGACTCGAGATAGCTCAGCAGGTAGCGTTTCCTGCCCAGCTTTCCCGAATCCCAGTGGTACTGCCCGTCCCTGAACGCGTCGACGCGCTCCCTTTGGATCAGCTGCTGCAGTTCCGGATACCGGTAATCCTTCAGCAGGAGCTCCCCCTCCCCCGAATAGGCGAAGAGGCTGTCGGTCCCCTTCCGCTCGATCTTCAGCACGATCTGGTCGTAGAACTTGCGCGCGTCGATGTTGACCGCCATGAGGTTCATCTCGTTGTAGTAGGAGCGGAAAACGAGCGTGATCACCTGCTGGTTTCCCTTATAGGGAAAATCAACCGTCCGCGTGTCCATGACCGCCGGGGAGATGAAGGCCTGGTCCGCGTAGCCGAACCACTCCTTGTCGAAGAAATCCGCCATGCCGTACTGCAGGCCCGCCGACGAGTAGACAAGCCCCTTGCCCGAATCGCAGAAGTAGATCGAGTCGATAAAGGCGTTCGTCAGTTCAAAGCTCCGGAGCTGTTCAAGCATCCGCGCCTTTGCCTCGAGGTAGCGGGCGGTCCCCCGGAGGTTTTCCCCGACCTCGAGGGAGGAGATCAGCTTCTCCATGCCCTTGCCGTCGGTAAACGTCTCAAAGGTTTTGAAGGAGGAGTCGAGGATCGTCTGCCTTCCGCTGTCCTCGATCTGGCTGAAGACCACCTCCATCGCGTTGAGGGTCTGGCCCAGATAGTTCTGGCTGAACAGCGCCATCTGCCGGGACATGTTCTGCCGGGCGTTCCCAAAGAGGATCGCCCCGAGCACCAGCGGCGGGATGGTTGCGATCACGAGCAGGCAGCAGGTCAGCCGGACGAAATACCGGCCTCCCGCGCGCGGCAGTTTCATACTCCACACACCCCTTCCGTTTTCCGTTTCACCCGGGCGTACTCTCCCGGACGATCAGGGAGGGCTCGACCACCACCGACCGCCGCCGGGCGGATTCGTCCCCCTCCGTCATGGCGCAGATGAGCTCCGCCGCCCGCCGCCCGACCTCGTATGTCCGGAAGTCCACCGTCGTCAGCTTGGGGCGGAAGCTCTCGCAGAGGGGCGTGTTGTCGTATCCGACCACCGCGAGCTCCCGCCCGACCTTCCGGCCCAGCCGGGCGGCGGCGTCGTAGACGACGCAGGCGGCCGCGTCGTTGAAGCAGAAAACCCCGTCCGCCCGACGCTGCAGCAGGCGGGTCACCGCCCTTAACGCGTTCTCGGGTTCGCCGGGCGCGCAGGCGAAGCTCACCAGCGACGGGTCCTGCTCCAGCCCGTTCTCCGCGAGCGCCGCCAGATAGCCCTGGTACCGCTCGGCCGAGGTCTGGTAGATGGGCGGGGAGACATAGGCGATCCGCCGCCGCCCCGTGCGCACGAGGTGGCGCACCGCCAGCTTTCCTCCGAGGAAATTGTCCGACTTGACGACCGGCGCCTGGATGCCGGGGACCTCCCGGTTGCAGAGCACCAGCGGCACCCTCCGTTCGAGGATCCGCATGAGCGGGCGCAGGTCCGTGCCCTCGTAGACCGCGGGGATCAGGATGATGCCGTCCGTCCCGCCCTCCAAAAACCGCTCGAGGCAGGCGGTCTGCCGCCGCACGCTGTTGTCGGTGTTGCTGAGGATTACGTCGATCCCCCGGTCGCCCGCCGCGTCCTGGATCCCGCGGATGATCCCCGGATAGGTGTCGTGCTGAATGTCGGGGATGACCACCGCCCACCTGCGCCCGCCCTCCGCATGGTGCGCGGCGGGCAGCCGTCCCGTCGTATAGGTGCCGCTTTTGTCGCGGGCGTAGAGCAGGCCCTCGCCGATCAGCTCGGAGACCGCGCGCTCGATCGTGGTGCGGTTGACCCCGAAGCGCTCCGCCAGCGCCGCGCGGGAGGGCAGTCTCTGCCCGGGCGGAGAGCCGGCGAGCTCCTCTATGAGCAGTTCCTTGACATGGTCGTACAGCCGTCTCTCCATGATCTGTCCCCCTCAATAATATCTAGACGGTCTAGATTCAAGAAAAGTCTACCATCCTTCCCGCGCGCCTGTCAATCCATCCGCGGACCGGTTTGTGGCATCTCACAATCCCGCGGGGCCGCTTTTGTGGGGAAACGAAAAAAGGAGGCCGCCGGGCGGCCTCCTTTTTTATTCCGCTTTTACGATGTCCTCCCGCCAGCTCGGCGCGACCGCCCTCCCGGGCGGGCAGAGGAGGAACCGCGTTTCGTCCCACGCCCCCGCGAGCAGCGCGTCGAGCAGCCCGGCTCCCCCGGGGACCGCCTCGAACCGCCACCCGTATTCTACGGCCGCCTCCCGCGCGCGGCGGGCGTGCGCCGGGCTCGGGCAGGCGGGCGGATCGATGTAGATGCAGGTGTCATAGGCCGAGATCCACGCGTTCTCCTGCTCGAGCAGCCACGCGGCGTTGTCGGCGCCGTAGCGTTCGGCATACTCCCGCAGCTTCGCGTCGTACCAGGTGCGGGAGGGGGTCTTCGCAAAGTCGAGCCAGCCGGGCGTGTACCAGTAGATGCCGCCCCGGCTGTGGAAGTAGTCGAGGTAGCGCCGCTGGGAGCCGAGCAGGACCCCGATGCAGTCGTCGGTGCGGGGCAGCACAAGGGGCAGCCTCCCGGCGCGTACCCCCGCAAGCCCGCCGCCGCACAGCCCGTAGCAGAGCACAATCGCGTCGAGCCGGCCATCGGGCGGAGCCTGCGCGTCGGCGCGCTCGATCTCCGCGAGGGTTTCCGTAAGGCGGCGGCGCAGCTCATCGGGCGTGTCGTGCAGCCCCTGGGGAAGCCAGTGCGTCTCCACGGCGCTGCGGCTCTTTTCGGAAGCGGCGGTGAGCTCTCGGCGGAACACCTCGCAGGCGACCGCCGCCAGCCGCATCATCCGATGCCGCCGTAGGCGACGCCGAGCACCACCACGGCGGCGGCGAGGAAGACGTAGACGTATTTGGCGAGGAAGTCGAAGCCGCGCACGAGCGGTTTTTTCCTGCCGGTGGTCAGCTCCTTTTTGATGGCGGGCAGGCCGAGCACCCAGTAGATCATCACCGCGCCGAGCACCGCGCCGACCGGCACGATATAGATCGTGATCACGTCCATCCAGCTGCCGGTGTAGGGCTCGTACTCGATGAAGAGGCCGACCGCGAAGACGACCGCGCCGGTCAGCAGCACGGCCGGGGTGCGTCCGAGCCCAAACTGCCGCTGGACCGCCTCGGAGCAGACCTCCAGCATGTTGATGAGGGAGGTGACCCCGGCAAAGAGCACCGACAGGAAGAAGAGCACCGCGAAGAGCCGCCCGGCGGGCATCTGCGCGAAGACCTTGGGCAGCGTGATGAAGATGAGGGGCGGGCCCGCCTGCGGGTCGAGGCCGAAGGCGAAGACCGCCGGGATGACCGCCATGCCCGCGACGAGCGCGGCGGCGGTGTCGAGCAGGGCGGTGAGGGCCGAGGCATGGGGGATGTCCTCCGTTTTAGAGAGGTAGCTCCCGTAGATGATCATCCCCGAGCCGGTGATCGACAGGGAGAAGAACGCCTGTCCCATCGCCATGACCCAGGTGGTGGGATTGAGGAGTGCCTCCCACTGGGGGATGAAGAGGTATTTGTAGCCCTCCGACGCGCCGTCCAAAAAGCCGACGCGCACGGCGATCACGATGAAGAGGAGGAAGAAGGCGGGCATCATGACCTTGTTGACCTTTTCGATCCCCTTGATGATGCCGCTGACGAGGAAGAGCACGGTCAGCAGCACGACCGCCAGATGCCACGGCACGCTGCCGAACCGTCCGGTCGCCTGCGAAAAATAGGCGTCCGACGCGGTGGAGAAGAGCTCTCCGGTGGCCGCGCCCGCCATCGAGCGCAGCACCCAGCCGACGATGACCGCGTAGCCGATGGCGATGCCGAGCGACCCGAGCAGCGGGAACGCGCCGAGCAGCCTGCCGCCCCGTTTGCCGCGCGAACGCATCGCGTAGTCGTAGGAGCCGACCGGGCCGGTCCCGGTGAGCCGTCCGAGCGCGAACTCGCCCGACAGCCCCACAAGGCCGAAGAGCGCCACAAAGAGGAAATAGGGGATCAGAAACGCCGCGCCGCCGTATTTCCCCAACCGGTAGGGGAACATCCAGATGTTCCCCATGCCGATCGCCGAGCCGACCGACGCCAGGATGAACCCCAGACGGGTGCCAAAGGTGCCGTTCGGATTTTTGTTTGGTGCATCCATCTCATACCCTCCGATCATTCTGTTTTTCCCCGGGCGGGACAGAAAAAACCGCGGCAGGGGTCCTGCCGCGGTTTTCGGCTGCGAAATCTTACTTGACGACCTCGCCCCAGACCTCGCCGGAGCAGCCGGCCGCGTTGGCCTCGTCGGTGTCGATGTGCATCGCCGGGCGGAAGCTCGGGCTGACGCGGATGACCACGTCGCCGAAGACGAGCGCGCGGCCGGGGTTGTCGATCTTGACCGAAACGATCTCCTTGTCCTTGACGCCGATCTTCTCGGCGGTCTCGGGATCGAGGTGGACGTGGCGCTTGGCCGCGATGACGCCCTGCTTGAGCTCCACCTCGCCGCACGGGCCCACCAGCTTGCAGGGGGCGCTGTTCTCCACGTCGCCCGACTCGCGGACGGGCGGGGTGACGCCGAGCGTGCGCGCGTCGGTCAGCGCGATCTCCACCTGGGTGGAGGGGCGGCAGGGGCCGATGATCGACATGTTCAGCGTCTTCTTGGGGCCGACCACGTCGACGCGCTCCTCGCAGGCGTACTGTCCCGGCTGGGAGAGCTCTTTCTTATAGTGCAGCTTGGCGCCTTTGCCGAACAGCGTCTCGAGGTCCTCCTCGGTGACGTGCAGATGGCGCGCCGAAGTCTCAACGATAAATCTTTCAGACATTAACGGTTCCTCCATTTTGTGTAATTTTTTTACCGTATTCATTTTACGCCCTGCGGCGTTTTTTTTCAAGTAGCTTTGTTGCTGATTTCCGCTTCAATCTGTGCTATAATAGATACACTTTGCATATTCTGCCGCATGGGAGGGTCCGGAATGTATGAGAACTTCGACGAGCTGCGCGAGGCCGCGCTCGCCTGCCGCAACTGCAAACTCGCCGAGACGCGCCGCAACGTCGTCTTCGGCGCCGGCAACCCCGCCGCCAAGCTGATGTTTATCGGCGAGGGCCCCGGTGAAAACGAGGACCTCCAGGGGAAGCCGTTCGTCGGGCGGGGCGGGCAGCTGCTCGACCGGATGCTTTCCCATGTGGGCCTTTCGCGCGAGCGGGACGTCTACATCGCCAACATGGTCAAATGCCGCCCGCCCAAAAACCGCGACCCCGAGCGCGACGAGCTGGACGCCTGCATGGGCTGGCTGCGCAGCCAGGTGCGCCTCATCCGCCCCAAAATCATCGTCTGCCTCGGGCGGGTCGCCGGCTGCGCGCTCATCGACCCGGGCTTTAAGGTCACCCGCCAGCACGGCGAGTTCTTCGAAAAGAACGGCACCGTCATGATGGGCACCTTCCACCCCGCCGCGCTGCTGCGCAATCCCGCCAACACCCCCGGCGCCCTCGACGACTTTGTCCGCCTGCGCGAGAAGTACGACGAGCTCACTTAGGGGACGAGGAACGGGGGGACGGGTGGCTTGTTGATTAGGGGAACTTTCGGGAAAGTTCCCCTGAAACCCCTCAAAGCTTTTGGTTCAGGCGGACCGCCGCCCCCTCCCTCCGCCGCGCCCCGTGGCGGAAAGAAAAAGGCGGCCGCCCGGAGGGGCGGCCGCGTCTGTATGCAGTTGCCGGGTGGGGGCCCATGGGGGAGGGTCGCTGACCATCCCCCACGAGGCGCGCCGGACGGGCGTCGACGCGAAGCGCCGCTTCGACGCGCAGCGTCGAGCAGTCCCGCCCTTCCTGAAATGTACTTTTGGTCGGGAACCAAAAGTACGCGCGCCTCACATGATGGGATCGAGGGGCAAAAGCTTGCTGTGGATCTTGACGAGCTTGGAGGGGTGCTCGGCGCGGAAGCGTTTGACGATGCGGTCGAGCACCATCGAGCCGTTCTCAAAGGTGACGGTCGGCAGCATGAGCACATACTGGGTCGCGGAGAAGCGCGAGACGATGTCCCCCTTGCGCAGGCTGTTGCGGATCGTCTCGAGAAGCTGCTTCATCGTCTTGCCCAGCAGCTTGATCTCGGGCACGCCGTCGTGCATGTCGGTGACGGTGAGCAGGCCGATGAAGATCGACTGCCCGGTGCGCGCCGCGCTGCGCGCCTCGACGCGGTACATATTTTTGAACACCTCATATTCACAGTAATAGGCGCCCTTGACGAGGTTGGACTCGTTGAGATCCTCCTTGATGACCTGCAGGTCGGTCTCCACGCTGTTGACCGTCTTGCTGATCTCGCGGTAGAGGTTGCGCAGCGGCTCGCTCGGGCTGACCCCCAGCTCGCGGTAGAAGAGGTCGGTGACATAGTTGTAGTGGGAAAGGGCCTGCTGCTGCTTGCCCTGATGGATCATCGCGTCGATGAGGGTGATGTGCGCGCGCTCCTCGAACTGGTCGATGATAATCGCTTTCTGGGCGATCGTCTCGATCGACTGGTAATCGCCGCGCTTCTGGAGCAGCTGGCAGGACTCCTGCACGCACTTGAAATAGAGCGCGTGGAAATAGGTGCTCAGCGGCACCACCCACTCCTCGAAGTGGGAGCTGCTCAGGAAATCCCCCTTGTAAAGGTCGAGCGCCTCCAGGTAGATCCGCAGGCGTTCCTCCTCGGTCAGGTTCTTGTTGGACGCCTCGCCGTAGAGCCGTTCAAACTCCTCCGCGTCAACCGTGCAGTTGAGGCCCTCGTTCCACGAATAGCACCCGTGCTCGTAGACGATGACGTTCTTCGCGAAGGGGACGTTGTTGTTGGCAAAGAGGGTGCGGATGCGGTAGACGAGGTTTTTTAAGGCGTTTGCGGGCTGCTCGCTGTCGTTTTCCGACCAGAGCACCCGGATGAGCTCCTCGTTGGAGATCGTCTTGTGCCGGTAGGCGATGAGGTATTCCAGAAGACTCCAAACCTGATGGGTCCGCGCGGAAGAATCGCTGATTGTGACCTCCCCCATCGTGATATTGAAGCCACCCAGCATCTCAATCTGGATCGGGGAACCGTCGTAGTTCGGTACGCTTTCTGCCATGGATGCTCTCTCCTTATGTCGACATGGAAGGCATCTGCCCATCACGAGGAAATTTCCAGGGACTCCCGGGAATATCCAAGTTTCTCCTGTATTAACTATAACAATTTTCTTCAGAAATTACAATTAAAACTTTTCTTTTGTTCCCCCGTGATGTATAATAAGTATCACAATAACTGGAAATTTGTAATATTTTGAAGAAATGTGACTGATTGCCTGTCATTGCCCGCTCAAAAGCCGTTTTCAAAGCGGGAAGAAAGGAGGCGGGCCGTCGTGCAACCGATCTTTTGCCGGCTCCGGCGGCGCGCCCTGCGGCTCGCGCTGCTGCCGGCGGTTTTCCTCCTGCTGGCCGCCCTGTGCGCCCTGCCGGCGGACGCCGCGGCGCCCGCCGGGACCTATGTGCGCACCCCCGCCGCGCCCGGCACCGTCGTCCACAGCAACGCCAAGGCCGGCTTCGATGCCTCCAACGCCTCGCAGGGCTACATTATGGCCTGGTACGGCGGGTCCGCGGACAAGGTGAAGGTCCAGATCACGGGCGGCGGGAGCACCTATACCTACAACCTCAACACGGCGGGACGCAAGGAGGTGTTCCCGCTCACCATGGGGGACGGGTCCTACACCGTGGCGGTCTACGAACGCGTGACCGGCAACCAGTACGCGCTCGCCTACAGCAAACAGATCTCCGTCAAGCTGGAAAGCGCCTTCCTGCCCTTCCTCTATCCCAACCAGTATGTGAACTTCTCCGCGTCGAGCCGGACGGTGAGCGTCGCCGGCACCCTCGCCGCCGACGCGGCGGATCAGCTCGGGGTCGTCACAAATATTTACAACTATGTCATCAGCCACATCACTTATGACAGTTACAAGGCGGCGAACGTCCAGTCGGGCTATCTGCCGTCGGTCGACAGCACGCTGGCGGCCGGGACCGGCATCTGCTTCGACTACGCGGCGGTGATGGCCGCCATGCTCCGGTCCCAGCAGATCCCCACCCGGCTGGAGGTGGGGTACGTGTCGGGCGGGACCTACCACGCGTGGATCAGCACCTACATCGCCGAGGTGGGCTGGGTGGACGGCATCATCCAGTTCGACGGCAAGAGCTGGAAGCTGATGGACCCCACCTTCGCCTCCAACGGGGGAAGCAGCCCGGAGATCATGCAGTTCATCGGCAACGGGGCCAACTACCAGATGAAATACCGGTATTGACAATATAAGGGGTGACGTCATGGGCAACCAGAAAAACAGGCGAGCCGTCGAAACGCCGCTTTCCCCGCGGGAGCTTTCCGCCTTCTGCGCGCAGCTCGCGATGCTCGTCCGCTCGGGGATCCCCGCGGCGGAGGCCATTTCGATCATGCGGGGGGACGCGGGCGGCGGCCCGGGCGGGGAGCTGCTCGCCGCGATCGGCGAGCGGCTGGAGGACCGCGCCGCGCTCGGCACCGCGCTGGCGGAGGCGGGGGTGTTCCCGCGCTACTTCGTCAGCATGGTGGAGATCGGGGAGAGGTCCGGCCGCCTTGACGAGGTGCTCGACGCGCTGTGCGCCTACTATGAGCGGGAGGAGTCGGTGTCGGAGGGCATCCGCAGCGCCGTCGCCTATCCGCTCGTCATGATCGTCATGATGGCGCTCGTCGTCGGCGTGCTCGTCATCAAGGTCCTGCCCGTGTTCAGCGAGGTCTTCGTGGAGCTGGGCGGCGGGGCGTCGAGCTTTGCCGGACAGGTCATGCGCCTGGGCGCCGCCTCGGGGCGGATCGCCATCGCGCTGACCGCCGTCGTGCTGCTGCTGCTCGCCGCCTACCTTCTCATGCGCGCCTTCCCGGAGGGACGCGCCGCCCTCTCCCGGTGGAGCGCGGTCTTTCCGCTCACCCGCGGGATCTCGGCGCGCGTCGCCTCGGGCCGGTTCGCCTCCGCCATGGCGATGATGCTTTCGAGCGGGCTCGATTCCGACCAGTCGCTCGACATGGCCGTCCGCCTCCTCGACGAGGGGCCGATGCGCCGCAGGGCGGAGCGCTGCCGCGAGCTCGTCTCGGGCGGGGCCTCCTTTGCCGACGCGGTCAGCCAGGCGGGCATCTTCCCCGGCGTCTACGCGCGGATGGTGTCGGTCGGCTTTTCGACCGGCTCCGCCGACACGGTGCTGCGCAAGCTCGCCTCCCGCTACGAGGAGGAGGTCGACGCGCGGGTCGCGCGGATGCTCTCTGTGCTCGAGCCCACCCTCGTCGCCATCCTCGCCGTCGTGGTGGGGATCATCCTGCTGTCGGTCATGCTGCCCCTGATGGGCGTCATGTCCTCGATCGGCTGACGGGAGGCGCGTGATGAGACGCTTTGTTTCCAAACGCCGCCGTCCGCTCGCCGGGCTCCTGCTCCCGGCCGCCGCCACCCTGGTAATCATCGCGTTCGCCGCGTGGGGGGCCGACTCCGTCTCGGAGGCGGCGCGGGAGGAACAGCTCGGCGCCGTCCGCCGTTCGGTGAC